>JANPBY010000157.1:0-33977 GCA_031430645.1 Actinomycetes bacterium | reverse complement strand
CGGTCTGCTCGGCTGGGCGACTCTCCCGGGTTGGTATGCAGCGGATCCGGGCCTCGACGGAGTCGTTGTATTGACCGCGTCCCTGCCTGGTGGGGCGGCAGCTCCCTACAATCTCGGCGACACTGCTGTTCACGAGGTGGGCCACTGGATGGGTCTGTACCACACGTTCCAGGATGGCTGTAGCCGGAATGCAGTCAGCGGCGGGGATCGCGTGTCAGACACTCCGGCTGAGCAGTCCCCGGCGGGTGGCTGTCCCGCCGGTCGCGACACCTGTCGAAATCGCGGGCTCGACCCGATCTCGAACTTCATGGACTACAGCGACGATGCCTGCATGAACAGGTTCTCCGCGGGTCAGGCCCAACGGATGCAGGCGCAATGGAGCACGTACCGCGCCGGAAACTGACCGCACCCGTCACCCTGCCGAGCGCGAGGAGCTGTCTTAGAGTGCCTGCATGAGCACTCTAGAAGTGGTGGTCCTGGGGCATTCCGATCATTGGCCTGCGGTCCCTTCCGCCGATCGACTGGCCTCGGTCGGGTTGGCTGCCACGTTCGTTCGGGGGCATCCGTCCGGCGATGCCAGCGCGACCCTGGCCGTCGCCACAGGACCCATCAGCAAGGGCGAAGTCGACAAGCTCCTGGCGCTTACCCACTCAGGTGTTCCCGTCCTGTTCGCCTGGTCGGGCGAACCAGTGCTCCACGCATCGATCGAGGAGCGAGCCGGTGTGTCAGCCGGTGACCTGTCGCAGTCTCACGAGGTTCGCGTCCGCTCCTCCGCCGCCTTTGGCGATCGAGTACCTCCGGACTTCACGCTGCAGGCGCGGGTCCGTCGCGCACGGACCGTTGAGGATGACGTGTCAATCCTGGCCGCCGCGAATCTGGCGCTCGTCGACCACCCGGTGCTTACGTATCGCGAGTCGACGGGTGTTGGCATTGTTGGGCTCGGTGCCGAGCCGTCAGTCTGGGACAGCCCGAGTTTTCTCCAACTGCTGCATCGGTGGGTCCACCAGACCACGCGTCGCATCGCCCCACCAACAGTGACGGTGGGCCTGCTCGGCTACGGAGCGATCGGCCATGAACACAACCGGGCTGTGCAGGCCGTACCCGGATTAAGTCTTGCTGCCGTTTGCGATCGCGACCCTGCGCGGGTCGCCGTTGCGAGGCAGCTCTCCCCCGACGTGGTGCCCTATGTCGATGCCCAGGCGATGCTCGAGTCTCCAGGAGTCGACCTTGTCGTCGTCTCCACACCCCCTGACAGCCACGCCGAGTGGGCACTGCGTGCCCTGGATGCAGGCAAGCACGTCGTCCTCGAGAAGCCGATGGCTCTGTCGACCAAGGAGTGCGACGCAGTCCTGGTCCGGGCGCGTGAGGTCAACCGGACCGCCGTGGTCTACCAGAACCGGCGGTGGGATCCGGACTTCCTGGCACTACAACGGCTCGTTGATGGCGGAGTCTTGGGTGGCGTCTTCCATCTTGAGGCTTTCGTAGGCCAGTACGGACATCCCTGCAACTACTGGCATTCAGACGCAGGTGTCTCGGGAGGGGCGATTTTCGACTGGGGGTCCCACTTCCTCGACCAGCTGCTGCTGCTCAATCGCAGCGAGGTCGTTGCAGTCACAGCGGCGGAACACAAACGGGTCTGGCTCGATGTCACCAACGCCGACCACGCTCGCGTCACCCTCCACTTCGCCGACGGCGCGGAGGCTAGCTTCATCCACTCGGACGTCGCAGCCGCCTCGAAGCCCAAGTGGTACGTCCTCGGGACCCAGGGGGCTGTGGTCGCCAATTGGCGATATGAACGAATCGTGAGCAGGACAGACATCGGCACCGTCGCCGAGGAACGCTTCGCGGCTGCCGACGCCCCAGCCGACGTCGCCCTCCACTCCCCCGACGGTTCGGTCACCTCAGTAGCACTGCCTGCTTCCCCTCCGCAGCCGTTCCATCGCGAGCTCGCCGACCTGCTTCTCGACGGCATCCCGATGAGCGTCGATCCCGAGCAGTCGCGTCACGTGGTCTCGGTCATGGAGGCGGCGGCCGAGTCAGCATTGTCCGGAGGGCGGCAGGTGCGTCCCGCGTGACCCCGGTTGGGTGGGGCTTCCTTGGAGCGGGATTCGTCGCCTCACGGGCCCTAGCGCCAGCCGTACACACCGTAAGCGACGCCTCCCTCGTAGCCGTGGCTGCACGAGACATCGAACGTGGTCGCCGGCTGGAGCCTGATCGCGCGTACGGCAGCTACCGGGCGGTGCTCGAGAACCCTTCGGTGGAGGTCGTCTACATCTCGCTCACCAACGAAGCCCATGTGTCGTGGGTCCTCGAATCACTCGCTGCCGGGAAGCACGTGCTGTGTGAGAAGCCTCTCGGGCTCACGGCAACCGAGGTCGAGCTCATGGTCGAGGCGGCCGAGCGTCACGGCCGGCTACTCGTCGAGGCCGTCTCGTGCCGGTGGCACCCGCGCACGCGACGGGCCGAAGCATTGCTCCGGTCCGGCGCGATCGGCGAAGTGACCTCGGTCGCAGCGAGCTTTTGCTTCGATGGCGTCCCCGCCGGCAACTACCGCCTAGAACCCCGACGTGGCGGCGGGGCGCTCTACGACGTGGGTTGCTATGCAATCAGCGCCGCGGTCTGGGCGACTGGAGGGGCTGCGGCTGGCAACGTCGTTGGCCAGGCCCGACTGGGTCCGACGGGGGTCGATCTCACCACCGAAGCCGAGTTCGATCTTGGAGCGGCGCGGATCACGATCCGAGCGTCGATCGATGACCCACCGGATCAGGAACTGGCCATCCGAGGACAGCGTGGCGAGATCACTCTGGGTGGTCCACCCGAAAGTGATGCGTTCACCTCCTGGCATGCCCGCAGCCGTTTGATCGTTCACGGCGAGGAGGCACGGATCGAATCGTTCGCGGCATGCGACCCGTACGCGCTCATGGTCGAGGCGGTCAGCCAGGCCATTCGAGGCGAGGATCAGTTTCTTGTCACTTCGGCGGAGTCCCACGCGGTGGCCCGGATCCTCGACTCGGTCTCCGAAGAGACCCTTCGTGCCGGAACCCGGGACACGCGGTGAGCGCCACTGTTGACGCTGTTGGTGCTGGTCAGCTGCGCGTGTAACCGTTTGCTGGCGTCAATCCGTCCCATACCAGGCCGGACCCGGGAGGCGGCAGCACGTTGGTAATCCTGGAGACGTACAGGCCCTTTGGGCTGTTGGCCGGGGCGCACTGGTCAGAGGTGACGGTGGTTGACTTGCGTATCCCGCAGGTCGCGCCTTTGCCGACGCCGCCGAATCGGGTCGTCGTACTGCTGCTCACCTGATAGACCTTGGGGCCGGTGCCATCTCCGGTGTCCACAGAGTTCTCGAAGAAGACCTTGGCTCCCACCACTCCGTTGCCCAACCCGTCCTTGACGTGGGCCTCGACGTGCCACTTCTTCTTGTTGGAGTCGTACCAATCGAGGCAGGTCACACTGAGAGTGTTTGCCGCGGTGGCCACGGCCGCTGAGGCAGGACCGACCGGCCCGAGGACCGTGACACTGCTCGCCACGAAAAGACCGGCTGCCACACTGACAACGGCAATGCGTCGCCTGAGATTCATCTTGATCAGACCCCAGCTTCTTTGGTAGTCCTCGCCAGCCGAAGGACGACGGCCACCGTTTCAACTTTTGGGAACCTAATCGGGTTTCATGCCGTGGGACCACACGTCGGAGCGTCAGACTGCGGGGAGTCTCCATGGATCGCGCAGAGAAAACACCGATTTCCGGTGGGTGAGGGTGGCCAAGCCTCCAGCTGGGCGATGACCCACGCCCGAACACACGATTTCGTGGGTTCGGGTGTCCGCGATGTTATGAAACATCACCTTTGTCGGGCTGACAGTGTGATGGTTCAGGACATCGGAAACCCATGTCTCAGGACATAGGAAACCTGCTCGTGGGTTCGATGCTGGGTCATGTCGAAAGCCAGGCTGGTCATCACCGCTGTCACTGTCGAGGGCCGCACCCAGGCCGAGGTCGCCGCCGAGTATGACGTCTCCAAGGGCTGGGTCTCCAAGCTCATGGCCCGCTACAAAGCCGAGGGCGAGGCAGCGTTCGAACCGCGGTCTCGACGCCCCAAGACCTCCCCCGGGGCCGTCGATGCCGCGGTCGTCGAGGTGATCCTCGACCTCCGAGAGAAGCTGAGTTCCGCCGGCCTTGACGCCGGCCCGGACACCATCGCCTGGCATCTGGAGCACCACCACGGCGTCCTCACCTCACGATCAACGATCACCCGCTACCTGACCAAAGCGGGCCTGGTCACCCCGGAGCCGAGGAAGCGACCGAAGTCCTCCTACGTCCGGTTCGAGGCCGCCATGCCGAATGAGACCTGGCAGTCCGACTTCACCCACTACCGACTCGCCGGACCCGATGGCGCACCGGCGCTAGACGTAGAGATCATCAGCTGGCTCGACGACTGCACCCGCTACGCGCTAAACGTCACCGCGCACCACCGGGTCACCGGACCCATCGTTACCGCCACCTTCCGCCAATCCCTTGCCCAGCACGGGATCCCCACCTCCACCCTGACCGACAACGGCATGGTCTACACCGCCCGCTTCGCCGGCGGCCGCGGTGGCCGCAACACCTTCGAAAATGAGCTCAGGCGTCTGCACGTCGTCCAGAAGAACTCCCGACCAGGCCATCCCACCACCTGCGGGAAGGTCGAGAGATTTCAACAAACCATGAAGAAGTGGCTGCGCGCCCAGCCGGCCCAGCCGCGCACTATCACCGAACTCCAAACCCTGCTCGCGGCGTTCGTCCAGGAGTACAACCACCATCGACCACACCGCTCACTACCGCACCGAGCCACCCCGGCAGCACGTTACGACACGATGCCCAAAGCCCTGCCCGGCGACCCCCGCGACCAATACACCCACGACCGCGTCCGCCACGACCGCGTCGACAAAGCCGGCTCAGTCACCATCCGCCACAACAGGCGGCTGCACCACATCGGCATCGGGCGAACCTACGAGGGAACCTGCGTGATCCTGCTCGTGCAAGACCTCAACATCCGCATCGTCAACCCGATCACCGGCGAACTGATACGCGAGCTCGTCCTCAACCCGCACATCGACTACCAGCCCACCGGAGCACGAAAAGGACCCACCCGAAAGCCCCAGAAATGAGAACTGCCAGACCTGCAGTTGCAGGTCCGGCAGTTTCCGATGTCCTGAGACATCACACTGTCGGGCTGACAGGATTTGAACCTGCGACCCCTTGACCCCCAGTCAAGTGCGCTACCAAGCTGCGCTACAGCCCGCCGCCCTTGCGGGCTGCCCAACCCTACCTGACCCAACGGCTGTCCCCGCCGGACGCGCGTGGTCGACCGTACGTCGACGCGCTTCTAAGACGTGGAGCCTGCTACTTCTTGCCGCGCTTCTCGCGAACCCGCACGTTGACTTCGATGGGGGTGCCCTCGAATCCGAACTCCTCGCGTAGCCGGCGCTCGATGAACCGCCGATAGCTAGCTTCAAGGAAACCGCTGGCGAACACCACGAACTTTGGCGGCCTAGTGGCGGCCTGGGTCGCGAACAGAATCTTGGGTTGCTTCCCGCTCCGGACCGGCGGCGGAGTGGCTGCGACAAGGTCCCCGAGGAACCCGTTGAGGCGGCCGGTGGGAACTCGGCTGTCCCAGCCTTCCAACGCCGTCTCGAGACCTGGGACCAAGCGATCCATGTGCCGCCCCGTGCGAGCCGAAACATTGACGCGCAAGGCCCACGGCATCCGGATGAGCTCTCGCTCGATTTCGCCTTCGAGGTAGTAGCGCCGCTCCTCATCGAGCAGGTCCCACTTGTTGTAAGCGATCACTAGAGCGCGACCAGCGTCGACCACCATGGAAAGAATTCGAGTGTCTTGCTCGGTCAGCGGCTGGCTGGCGTCAATCAGGACGACTGCCACCTCAGCCTTTTCAAGCGCTGCTTGGGTGCGTAGGACCGCGTAGTACTCGTGACCCGAGGCCTCATGCGCCCGACGCCGAATGCCAGCGGTATCAACGAAGCGCCAGGTCTTGCCGCCGAGCTCGATGAGCTCGTCAACGGGGTCCACGGTGGTGCCAGCGACAGGGTCGACAACGACTCGATCCTCGCCAGCCAGTTGGTTGAGCAGACTCGACTTTCCGACGTTGGGCTTACCGAGCAAGGCGACCCGACGGGGTCCAGCCTGCGTCGCGAACGTGTCGCGCGGCGCCTCGGGTAGCGCGTCGAGTACTGCATCGAGCAGGTCGCCACTCCCCCGCCCGTGCAGGGCAGACACGGGGTACGGCTGCCCGAGGCCCAGGTTCCACAAGGCAGCAGCCTCAGACTCGGTGCGCTGGTCATCGACTTTGTTCGCGGCCAGAACGACCGGCTTGCCGGACTTCCGAAGGACGCGGACGACGGCTTCGTCGGTGTCTGTGATCCCCACGGTCGCATCAACCACGAGCATGACTGCGTCGGCGGCGTTGATCGCCACCTCTGCTTGGGCGGCAACAGCCGCCGCCATGCCTTGCGGGTCGCTTTCCCATCCTCCGGTATCGACCACCGTGAAACGTCGCCCGTTCCACATCGCGTCATAGGCAACCCGGTCTCGCGTGACACCGGGCACGTCCTCGACAACCGCTTCCCGTCGACCAAGGATTCTGTTGACCAGGGTGGACTTGCCGACGTTGGGTCGACCGACGACAGCGAGCACCGGCTGTGCGGCTGTTTCAGCAAGCTCTGCGTCCAGATCATCGATACCGAACTCGGCAGCCGCAGCCTTGGCCCAGGCCGAGTCCTCGAGCGCGTCATCAGTGGAGGCGGCGGACCGTTCGGCCGCCCCGGTTCCAGATGCTGATTCGATGATCATGGCTGTCCTCCTGGGACACGGGAGTTGGCTAGCTCAACCACCGCGTTGATCGTCTCCTCGAGGGAGAGGTACGTGGCATCCACGACGAAAGCGTCCGCGGTCTGGGTGAGCGGAGATGACTCCCGCGTCGAGTCGATCGCATCTCTTCGCTCCAGATCGGCGAGCGTTGTCGTCTCGATTGCTTCGACGTGCCCGGCGCCGCTCAACTCCAGACTCCTGCGAGCTGCGCGCGCCTCTGGGCTGGCGGTCAGAAAAATCTTGAGGGTGGCCTCAGGACAGACCACCGATCCGATGTCCCTGCCTTCAACGACGATCCCACCACCGCCTAGGGCAGCACGCTGGAGTCTCAGCAGGCGGGCGCGGACTTCTGGCACCGAACTCACTGCGCTCACTGCTGCAGTGACACGCGGCTCTCGGATCGCCCCAGACACGTCGACGCCGTCGAGGGTGATCGTGGGTGCGCTCGGGTCGCTTCCCGCATCGATCCTCGGAACCATGGCCGTGCGCGCAACCTCGGACGCATCATCCACCGAGATCTGGTGGTCGAGCATCCACACAGTCATCGCTCGATACATGGCCCCGGTGTCCAGGTAGCGGAGTCCAAGCCGTTGGGCCACTCCACGCGACACGCTGGACTTTCCAGAGCCCGACGGACCGTCGACGGCTATAACCGTCGAGGCGTGGCGTCCAGGCTCGGGCACGGCAGGGCTCCTCGGGTTGCTGGTCGCTGGTGCTGGGGCAGAGGTCCCGTGTTCGCTGCCAGCCGACACCTGTGCTGGCAGCCGGAACCGGCTCGGTTGTAGGGAGTGTCGCGGGTTCTCTGTTCCAAGGGTAAGGCCGGACCAGGGCTCTGGCCGCGCCCGAAGGGGCATGACGCCGGGTGCCAAGGGATCAGCCGTGAACGATCCAGCGATCATCACGCAGCGCCGAGGCCAAATCCGCCGCGCGCTCGGGGGCAACCATGAGTTCCACCACACCCACTGGATGGCCGGCAGCGTGCTCGATCGTGACGTCCTCGACGTTGATGCCGGCGACGTCCGCTGCTGTGAACAACCGGGCGAGTTCGCCAGGCTGGTCGGTGATGACAACTTGCACAGCAACATAGTTCCTTTGAGGCGCCCCTTGCTTGCCCGGGAGGCGTGCCCTTCCGCGCGCTCCGCGCAGGAGCATCTCGGTCAAGACTGCGGCTGAACTGGCCGGATCACTCGCGGGCAGCGCCAGCGGGCCAGACAACGACCTCATCGCCCCCCGCACCAAGTCAAGATCCTCGGCCAGCGCGTCCAGAAGTGGCAGCACCAGCCGGGCGTTCCCTGCGAGAATCTCGGTCCACAGCGCCGCGTCCGAGGCGGCGATCCGAGTCACGTCCTTGATGCCCTGACCTGCCATAGCGAGCAGGTCAGCGTCGGTCACAGTCAACTGGCCAGCAGTCAGACTGGCGACGACCTGCGGAAGATGCGACACGAGGGCCACCGCGGCATCGTGACGCGCTGCGTCGGCCCGCACCTCATCGGCGCCACACAAGCTCACCAGGGCGCTCGCCCGTTGCTTGGTGAGGGAACCGGTGGCAGCGGTCGGGGTGAGCACCCACGGACGTCCCTCGAACAAATCGGCTCGTGCGACCGCGGCACCCGAGCGTTCGCGACCTGCCATCGGGTGCCCACCCACGAAACGGGCGGTCAGCCCGCCCATAGCCTCAATGTCCACCTGAACCTGAGACTTTATGGAGGCCACGTCAGTAAAACTCGCACTGAGGTGACGACGACTGAGGCCCCCAACGACCTGAGCTACCGAAGCTGGGGGGACGGCCACAACCACGAGGGCCGGCTCACGTAGTGGGGCTTGCACAGTGCCAGCCCCCAAGTCCGCCGCCAAAGCAGCACGACCCCGGTCCGCGTCCAACAGACATACGGACAAGCCCTGACCGCTCAGCGCCAAGCCGATGGACGTGCCGATCAGGCCGGTACCAACCACAAGCACGCCATCGCCTAGCACGCTGAGATCATCGGCGCGCTGACTCATTGGGCTAGATCTCGCCGCAACACTTCAGCCCCGCGTAGGTAGACATGGACCACTTCTTGGCGCGCGACGTCTAGCTCGGCGTGCACCAGGACTCGGACGACTCGAGGCAGGGCCCCCCGCACGTCGATTTCCTGAGCACACAGCAGCGGGACGTCGCCCAACTCCAGAGACCTCGCGGCTGCTGCAGGAAACTCCGCATGCAAGTCTGGGGTCACCGTGAAGATCACGGACACAAGATCATCGGTGGTGATGGTGTTGCGCTCCAGCAGCTCGGTCATCAGCTCCACGACGACTTCGGCCATCTCCTCGCGAGTGTCAACGCGAAGTTGCGCGGCTCCACGAATGGCGCGCATCGGCACTGCAGTGCTCCCATCAGGTTCCTGCTGGCGGACTGACTGCCGCCCTCTCTAGGTCTGTCAGCCTACCGATCCAGTACTGGTTCGGAGCTGCGGCGTGCCGACTCCGAGTTGAAAGAAAAGGTGTCCAAGTACTAACACGTTCATCGTTTAATAGACAGAACGACAATGACGCTCGTCCAGCTCGTCATCGATTGTTGACAGAGCGACACCCAAAAGGGCAGTACTGCGAGTCAGCGTGACTCCGCTCCCTGACAGCTTGATCCTCTGACCAGCCACCACGCTCGATAGAGTCGACATATCCCCAGTGAAAGCCCTGCGCGGATGCCGTCCTCAACGGAGCGCACGACGAGCGACTTATCGACTATTGGGTCCCTGCCAAAAGACACTGAAAGCAGACGTAACGCTATGTCGACTTAGTGTTTTCACTACGAGGCGATGTGTGTCCTAGAGGCCGACAGCGTTGTACAACTCTCCCACTTCGGCCCGGTTGAGCGGACGAACCTTGCCCGGACGGAGGTCTCCGAGGAGCACCGGACCGATTTTCGTGCGCACCAGTCGCTCCACGGGGTGCTCGACGGCGGACATCATCCGGCGCACGATGTGATTGCGGCCCTCGTGCAACACGACCTCGACCAGGGCTCGGCCGGCCGCCGAAGAGACCACCCGAAAGGAATCCACGCGCGCAGGACCATCCTCGAGTTCGATCCCCTCGCGGAGCCGACGGCCGAGGTCCCGGGGCACCGGCGCCGGGACGTCAGCCAGATAGGTCTTCGGCACCTCGTGAGACGGGTGCATGAGGCGGTGACCCAGCTCGCCGTCATTGGTGAGCAGGATCAGCCCTTCAGTGTCTGCGTCCAAGCGTCCCACGTGGAACAACCGCTGCTTTCGACCCTCAACGTAGTCCCCCAGGCACGGGCGTCCCTCGGGATCGCTCATGGTGCTCACTACGCCTCGAGGCTTGTTGATCGCCAGGTGAACCAGATCAGGTGCGGCAGCCAATCGTGCTCCGTCGACCCGGATCACCGCCGTTTCGACGTTGACTCGCAGCCCCTGCTCACGCACGATCCGACCGTTGACCTCGATCCGACCTTCCTCGATCATCTGCTCGCACGCTCGTCGACTGCCGATGCCAGCACGCGCGAGCACCTTCTGGAGACGCTCGCCTTCACTAGACGCTTGAGTACTCAATTGACTAACGCTCGTCTTTATATAGAGTCACTTAGGGTCTCCAAAGAATGAATATCAGGCAACAGTGGACCCAGCTCGGGTAGCTCATCCAGTGACCGTAGCCCTACTCGCTCGAGGAATACCGAGGTTGTGCGGTAGAGCAGCGCACCACTCTCGGGCTCTGAGCCACTTTCCTCGACCAGCCCTCGTGAGACCAAGGTGCGAATCACGCCGTCCACGTTGACGCCACGAACCGCCGAGATCCGCGACCGGCTCACGGGTTGCCGGTAGGCCACGACCGCCAAGGTTTCCAAGGCAGCCTGCGTGAGCCGAGCCTGCTGACCGTCGACCACGAAGCGCTCGACCACGGCCGCGCAGGATGTGCGCGTATAGAGCCGCCAGCCGCCACCGACCTCGCGCAGTTCGAAGCCACGCTCGCCCTGATCGTAGTCGGCGGCGATGCTGCGCAGAGCAGCTGCGACCTCGCCCGTCGGTTGCTCGAGCACCTGGGCGAGAGTCACTTCGCTCACAGGTTCATCCACCACCAGCAAGATCGCCTCAAGGGCTGCGGACAGCGAAGGAGCCCCCACGTCCCCATCCGCCGACCATGCGTCCTCGTTCGTCCCCTCCGCGAACTCCCCCGACTCAGGCGTTATGTCAGGCTCGACCGCCGTGGGTAGAACCGATCCGTCAGCGAGGCCGTCACGGACGTCTACAACCTGTTCAACGTCCGGGACGGCGTTCTCCAGCCCACGGCTGCTCCGGGCATCGTTGAACTCACTCATGCTGTGGTTTCTCCTGCCATCGTTGGCTCAGTATCCGCTTTCTGGTCGTCTGACTCCTGATCGCTGTGGCCGTCAGGGCCGCTGTCAGAGACCTCGTCGAACTCGTCAGAGACTTCCAACTCCCCAGAGTCCGAGCCGATCCATCGCACGTGCAGTTCCCCCAGTGCATCGATCTGGTCGAAGGAGACCGCTGAGTCCCGGTACAGCTCCAGCAGTCCAAGAAAACGCGCCACGACTGTCAGAGTGTCCGTGCAGTCAGCGGTGAGGGCTCGAAAGGTGCTGACGCGTACGCGCCGCAGCCGCTCGACCAGCCAGGCCGCCTGGTCACGAACGCTCACACGCGAGGTGTGCAGATGGTCGAGCATGACGACCGGAGTCGGTCGCGGCGTCATGACCCGCTGGGCAAGCGCGGCAAACTCCACCGGACCGAGACCGAGGAGCACCTCCGGCAGCAGCCCGGCGTACCGCTCCTCCAGGCCAACGGCCCGAGGGAACCGCTTGCTCTCCAGCGCCATCCGGGCCGCCAGCACCAAAGCCGCTTCCTTGTAGGCGCGGTACTGAAGAAGCCTCGCGAAGAGCAGGTCTCGCGCCTCGAGCAGTGCGAGGTCCTCCTCATCCTCGACATCGGCCGAAGGGAGAAGTCGGGCTGCCTTGAGATCCAGCAACGTGGCTGCGACCACGAGGAACTCGGTGGCCTGCCCCAGATCCCACTCACTGCCACGCCCATTGAGAAAGGAGAGGAACTCGTCGGTGACCTGGGAAAGAGCGACCTCCGTGACGTCTAACTGATGCTTGGCGATCAGTCCCAGCAGGAGATCGAACGGGCCTTCATAGACGGCGAGGTGAACGTGGAACCCCGGAGGTGCCACGCCCAGGCCGGCAGCCGCGGCGGGGTCAGCGTCGGGCGGGGAGAGCGTCACGATCGCTCACCGTAACCGAGGCGCGGCCACAGGCCTACTGGCTGTGCCGAGGACTTCAGCCTTGACGCAGTCTTCGGACCAGGATGCTGGACTCACCCTTGGCATCAAGGTCGGCGATCACCAGGGCCAAGGCTTCGCGCACGATCCGACCCCGGTCCACTGCAAGCCCGTGTGAGCCTCGAAGCACCAGACGCGCCTGTTCTAGGTCGAACAACTCATCTCCCGAGACATAGACCGTGATCTTCTCCTCGTGCCGCTCGCGTCCGGAGGGTCGCCGGTCGTCGTCGCGTACCCGACGTGGAGTCGTCTGCCGTACTCCGGCGCGGGTAGAGGCGGCCGGGGCCGAAGGTGAGCTGGAGGGCAGGTCGGGTACGGCGCGCACGGCGGCATCGCCCGCCGCCACCGTGGCGTCGTAGACATCCTCGAGTTCTCCGGGCCCGGTGGCTCTGAACAGCTCGGCCGCACCGGGCAAACTGGCACGTCTGCTCATGGGGCGAGTACCTCCTTGGCAAGGTTTCGATAGGCCAACGCACCCGGTGAGCTTGATGCGTAGGACGTGATGGGCTCGCCGACCACCGTGGTCTCGGGGAACTTGACGGTCCGAGCGATCACCGTGTGGAAGACCTTGTCGTCAAAGGCCTCGACAACCCGGGCCAGCACCTCACGCCCGTGTACGGTCCGCGAGTCATACATCGTGGCCAAGATTCCCTCAACCTCAAGTCGAGGATTAAGCCTGTCTTGAACTTTTTGGATGATGTCCATGAGGAGTGCCACGCCCCGCAAGGCGAAGAACTCGCACTCCAACGGGATGATGACGCTGTCAGCCGCAGTCAGTGCATTGACCGTGAGCAGGCCAAGAGACGGCTGACAATCAATGAGCACCAGGTCGTAGTCAGGGAGGACCGGGGCCAGGACTCGGGCCAAGGTGTGCTCACGAGCCACCTCATTGACGAGCTGAACTTCGGCAGCAGAGAGGTCGATGTTGCTCGGGAGCAGGTCCATCCCCGGGATGTTGGTCTTGAGTAGGACGTCATCGATGGTCACCGCTCGATCGACCAGCAGGTTGTAGGTCGTCAGATCGAGCTCATGTGGGTTGACCCCGAGGCCGACAGACAGTGCGCCTTGCGGGTCAAAGTCCACCAGCAGCACCCGCCGCCCGAGCTCGGCCAGCGCGGCTCCCAGGTTGATGGTCGACGTCGTCTTGCCGACGCCACCCTTCTGGTTACACATCGCGATGACCCGAGCCGGCCCGTGGGTCGTGAGCACCGGCGGTTCGGGCAGCAGGACTGCCGGACGGCCGGTGGGACCGAGAATGACCTCGCGAACGGAGGATTCAGGCTCAATGTTTGTCGACATAGACACGTATCGTCTTGCCTTTCTACTGATCTGACCACCTCATGACAGGTCGTCATGACGTCAGTTCCGACGGTTGCGCACTTTAGGGCCCGGCGGGGCCTCAGGACAAGGCCAGGCGGGAAAGGAGCCCAGAGGAAGTCTCAGCCGAGCGCGCGTGGGTGAGCAGTTGCATAGACCTCACGCAGTCGATCAACCGTGACCAGGGTGTAGACCTGAGTGGTCGTCACCGAGGCGTGTCCGAGGAGCTCCTGAACCACTCGGACGTCAGCTCCCCCGTCCAACAGGTGGGTGGCAAAGGAGTGCCGCAAGGTATGAGGCGACAGGGATTCTGCTGAGACTCCGGCCTTGTCAGCTGTCTGGCGCAGGACCACCCAGGCGCTCTGCCGGCTCAACCGACCGCCACGGCTATTGAGGAACAGCGCCGGCGTTCCCCTGCCTTGGGCCGCGAGTAAGGGGCGGGACCGCACAAGATAGGACGAGATCGCCGCGCAGGCATAGGAGCCCAGCGGGACCAGCCGCTCCTTTCCTCCCTTGCCCTGCAGGCGTACGGCCCCGCGGTCGAGGTCGACGTCGTCGACATCGAGTCCGACTCCCTCGGAGATGCGGGCTCCGGCGCCGTAGAGAACCTCCAAGAGGGCGCGGTCCCGGAGAGCCCGGGGCGTTTGTTCGAAACCGGCAGCGTCGAGCAGAGCCTCGACATCACACACGGGGATGGCCTTGGGTAGCCGCCTTGCCGGCGCTGGCGGGGTCACGGCATGCGCAGGGTCGCCCGAGGTGATGCCCTCACGAAGACAGAACCGGTGAAAACCGCGAACGGCAGCCAGGGTCCGCGCGGCTGAGCCGGCGGCCAGCGGGGCGTGCTCATCGTCACCCGTACGCAGCGCAGCCAGGAACGCTGAAACCTCGGCCTCGGTGATCGATTCAGGCTCGGTGATCGATTCGACGTCAGTAGAGCCCCACTCGGCGAGGTAGTTCAGGTAGCGGTGCAGGTCGCGCCGGTAGGACAGCATGGTGTTGGTGGCAAGCCCGCGCTCGACGCTCAGGTGATCGAGGTAGGTGCCTAGGGCACGCTCGAGCGAGGTGGTCGGGCGACGGTCATCAGTTGACATAACGATCGGAGCGTACCCCCCACATCCCCCGACAACGTCCCTCGAGAGGCGGGGTCTCGCGACCTGCCAGGGTCAGGCCAAGGCCTCTTCGAGCTTTTGAGAGTCGAAGCCGTGGGCCTCAGCGACCGGGCCATAGGTGACGACACCATCGTGGGTGTTGAGCCCCAAGGCCAACGCACGGTCCGACCGAAGGGCGTCTCTCCAACCGCGGTTAGCCAGCTCGACGGCGTAGGGCAGCGTGACATTGGTGAGGGCGTACGTCGAGGTGTGCGGGACCGCACCAGGCATGTTGGCCACGCAGTAGAACACGGTGTCGTGGACCGCATAGGTCGGGTCGGCGTGGGTGGTCGCGTGCGAGTCCTCGAAGCAACCGCCCTGGTCGATGGAGATGTCGACGAGAACCGCACCCTTCTTCATCCTCGACACGAGCTCGTTGGAGATCAACGTGGGAGCTTTGGCCCCAGGCACCAGCACCGCGCCGATCACCAGGTCGGCATCGAGCACCGCGCGTTCGATCTCGAAGGAGTTGGACGCAATGGTCTGCATATGTCCTTGATAGATGGCATCGGCTTGACGCAACCGGGTGATGTTGCGGTCGAGCAGCAACACCTCCGCCTGCATGCCGAGGGCGATGGCCGCAGCGTTCATGCCTGACACACCAGCGCCGATGACGACGACCTTCGCCGCATAGACACCGGAGACCCCACCCATGAGCACGCCTCGGCCGCCGTTGGCTCGCTGAAGGGTTGCGGCGCCCACCTGGGGGGCCATCCTTCCCGCAACCTCTGACATGGGAGCCAGCAACGGCAGGGACCGGTCCGGCAACTCGACGGTCTCATACGCGATGGCCGTGATCTTGCGGGCGACCAGTTCCTCGGTGAGCGGCCGGTCCGCAGCGAGGTGCAGGTAGGTGAACAGCGTTTGACCTTCCCGCATGCGCTCGTACTCCGAGGCGACGGGCTCCTTGACTTTGAGGATCAGGTCGCCAGCTGCCCAGACATCGTCTGCTGAAGGCAGGATTGTGGCGCCGGAGGCGGTGTACTCCTCGTTACTGATCGATGAACCCTCGCCAGCATCATGCTCCACGAAGACCTCGTGGCCGTTGCGCACGAGTTCGTTGACTCCCGCCTGGGTGATCGCGACGCGGTACTCGTGGTTCTTGACCTCACGGGGGATGCCGACCTTCACGACGCACACGTCCTCAGGATGAGAGCGGTGCCGACGCCTTTGTCGGCAAGCAAGCCGCACCCCCTCGGGGGCGCCTCGCACTCTACGACGCCGCGGGCTGACTTTCAGGTGTACGGCGCGGCGCGCTCCTCACACCTCGTCCACCAGGCTGGACAAGCGCAGCCTCAGCCGTCGAAACCACGCTGCGCCTGGAGTGCAAGCACGCCGATCGCCAAGGACGCGCTGCGAAGATGACCTGTGAGCACCGCTGCGACAACCTGCCGCACAGGCCACCAGGCAACCTCCATGCCGAGCTCTTCCCCGGTTGCCGCGTGCCGGTCCCCATCGTCCGCGCTCACCCCATGGGCCACAAACAAAACGAGTCGCTCTGAGGAGCCACCTGGGCTGAGCAGAATGTCGACGAGCGGCTCAAAATGATCGCAGCGATAGCCGGTCTCCTCCCACAACTCCCGGGCTGCGGTGACCTCGAACGCCTCGCCGGCTACGTCACGCAGCCCAGCGGGCAATTCCCACAGCATCGCGCGCACCGGATGCCTGTACTGCCGCACGAGGAGCACCCGATCGCGATCATCGAGGGCCAGCACGCCTACGGCCCCGGGATGGTCGATGAGGTCGCGCACGACGGGACCGGCCGGCCCGAGATCCACCGTCTCCCGCCGCACATCCCACACGGCGCCTGCGAAGACCACGGCGCCGCCAAGGACCGGGAGATCGAGTGGAGAGTCCCGAAGGGAACCCACGTCCGGAACGTTCTCAATCACGAGGGGAGCGAGACGACCGGGTGCTGCACCGGCAGCTCTAGCCGGGTCTCAGCTTGACGCTCCACCGCAGCCTTGATCAGACCGACGAAGAGCGGATGCGCACGCGTGGGGCGGGATCGGAGCTCGGGGTGTGCCTGGGTGCCGACGTAGTACGGGTGGACGTCGCGGGGCAGCTCCACATACTCCACGAGGGTTCCGTCCGGTGAGATGCCGGAGAAAACCAGTCCGGTCTCCTCGAGCAGCGCCCGGTAGCGGTTGTTCACCTCATAGCGGTGCCGGTGTCGCTCCTCAACCCTGGCCAGACCGTACGTCTCGCGCACCACGGAGCCCTCAAGGAGGTCAGCCGGGTAGAGACCTAGCCGCATGGTCCCGCCCATGTCCCGCTCCCCCGAGACGACATCGAGCTGGGAATCCATGGTCGCGATCACGGGGTGTTCAGCCGCTTCGTCGAACTCAGCCGAACCCGCGCCCGTGAGCCCAGCCACCGATCGAGCGTGTTCGATCACCATGCACTGGAGGCCCAAACACAGACCCAAGGTAGGAATCTGATGCATCCGCGCGTAGGTCAGCGCGCCGAGCTTGCCCTCGATTCCACGGACGCCGAAGCCCCCAGGGACGCAGACCGCATCGACATCGCCCAGCTCGCGCGCAGCTCCGTCTGGCGCTGCACAGTCATCTGACGTCACCCACTTCAAACGGACCCTTGCGTCATTGGCGAAGCCGCCGGCACGCAGTGCCTCAGTCACCGATAGATAGGCGTCGGGGAGATCGGTGTACTTGCCGACCAGGGCGACGGTCACTTCGTCCGCCGGGTGGTGGACCCGACGGAGCAGCTCGTCCCACGCCGTCCAGTCGACGTCACGAAACGGCAGCCCGAGCCGGCGTACGACATAGGCGTCAAGCCCCTCAGCGTGGAGGACCTTCGGAATGTCGTAGATCGATGGCGCGTCGACCGCAGCGACCACCGCCTCTTCGTCGACGTCGCACATCAGCGAGATCTTCTTCTTTATGCCCAGCGGGACCGGTCGGTCGGCGCGAATCACGATCGCGTCAGGCTGGATACCGATGCTGCGCAACGCTGCTACCGAGTGCTGGGTGGGCTTGGTTTTCAGTTCACCCGAGGGGCCGATGTAGGGCAGCAGCGACACATGCAGGAAGAAGGTGTTGTCACGACCCACCTCGTGCCGAACCTGACGGACTGCTTCGAGGAAGGGTAGGGATTCGATGTCACCGACCGTTCCCCCAACCTCGGTGATGACGATGTCAACCTGCGGGCCGGCCATCTGCCGAATGCGCGACTTGATCTCGTTGGTGATGTGCGGGATGACCTGGACGGTGTCGCCGAGGTACTCGCCTCGACGTTCCTTGGCGATCACCGTGGAGTAGACCTGCCCCGTGGTGACGTTGGCGGATCCGTGCAGGTTGGTATCCAGGAAGCGTTCGTAGTGCCCGATGTCGAGGTCGGTCTCGGCCCCGTCGTCAGTGACGAACACCTCGCCGTGCTGGAAGGGGTTCATCGTGCCGGGGTCGACATTGAGATAAGGGTCGAGTTTTTGCATGGTGACCCGGAGGCCGCGGGCCTTCAGCAGGCTGCCAAGACTTGAGGCCGTGAGGCCCTTGCCGAGGGAGGAGGCGACGCCTCCGGTGACGAACAGATGCTTAGTCGTCTGCGGCGCGGCCAACGCGGGCTCCCGTGAGCTCGTTGTGCGACGGGAACACCCGTCCGTCCACGGGAGACCAGCCTAACAGCGACTCGGCCTGCCCCGAAGCCGCCGCGCGGTTCAGCCCCCGGGGAACGCCAGAGGCGGCATCGCAGCGTCGGCTCCTGGGCCGATGCCGTACTGACCGGCCGTCCCGCCAGCCTGTTGGGTCAACGCAAGCACCGTGGCAACCACGCCAGATGCCGTGTCGGCGATGTCGTCGGAAGACACGCCCCGCCGTACCGGACCGCTCTCTCGCAACGCCCCCACCAATCCACCTGGCAGCGCCGAACCCTCAGGGCCGGCCAGGACTGCGCCCTGACCTGAGTCCAGCGCGGCGATGAGCGGGAGAAGCGAGTCAGCCGCTGCCTGCGAGCCGTCATCAGGCTCCGCGGGGCCAACCGGGCTCACGATCAGTGCCAGCTGCGCCCGGACCGCAGGAGTGCCATCGAGGGTGATGAACCCGCCCTCCACGAACCCCGTGAGCAGGGCGACCGAGGTCTCATCGGGCTTGCTCGGCGGGATGGCTTCGTTCGTCACCAGAGCTGCCGCCAGGGCAGCCCCGGCCTTGGCGTACGGACCGCCCGAGGGCGGTTCCTGGCCTTCCGGAGTGAGCTGGGTTGCTAGGGACGCCAAGACCGTCCCTTGCCCGGGATCGAGCCAAGCCGGCTGGATGTCCACCTGGCCGGTCACCGTTCCACCCGCAGCTCGCACCGCATCGGCCAGCTGGTCCACTTGAGTGCTGTCAGTGCCCGGCGTCACGACGACGACGACGGACTTCCCCGCAAGTCGGTCCGGCAGAATCGCGGGTGCCAGAGCCGCAGCCGCCGCATCGTCGTAGGACACCCTGGACTGCAGTGCGCTCACCTGCGTATCGAGGGCGTCGACCTGAGCCTGTTGGGCTTCGGCCGTCGCGCCGGCACCCCCGAGCTGCCCGTCGAGCGGGCCGGCGCCGAGGACAACACCAGCCGACAAGGCCAGCAGGACCGCCGAGAGTGACGCCAGGTGGTAGCGAAAACTGATCACGAGCCCCCCAGAGCATCGAGCCACTCTTGGCCGACCGGGGTGATCAGGATCGCCGCCACTACGGCCGCGATCCCGGCCAGCAAAAGCACAAGAATCTGAACCCCCGAGATGCCGCTTCGATAGAGCTGGCTGACACCGTGAGCGTCGACGAGGAGCCCGCCAGCGCGCTGGCGGGTCAGGATCGTCGAGGTCATCCCGCTTCGGTCGCGATCGAGGAGTTCGATGAGGTCATCAGCCGTACCAGCGGTGACGACCAAGGTCGCGCCCCCATGAACCGCAAGCAGAACGGCGAGGTCCTCACTGACGACGTTCGCCGGGAACAGGATCGGGGACACATGGTGCTGCTTAGCCCGTTCCAATCCTGGTGTACGGCCGTCGCGGAGCTCATGGACCACGAGCTCCGCTCCGCACCGAAGCGCGTCGTCAGACACCTCGTCCATGTCTCCTACCACCAGGTCCGGGGTGTATCCGGCCGTGAGCAGAACGTCGGCGCCCGCGCCGACGCCGACGAGCACTGGGTGCTGTTCGCGAACCCACAAGCGCAAGTCGGCCAGATCTTCTGCATCCCGGGGACCGCGCGCTACAACCAGGACCGGGCGGTCGGCCAGCGTGGTGTTGATCTCCGGGATGCCTGCGCCGTCGAGGATCAGCTCGTGCTCGGAGTCAAGAAAGGCTCGGGTGCTGCTCGCGAAAGCTTCGAGCTGGGCCTGAAGTCCAGAGCGGGCGCGGGCGGACGCTTCGGCAACGGTCGTGGCGTCTTGGATGATGCCCTCAGCAACGACTCGGTGCCCCATGAGGAGTTCGCGGCCGAGCAGACGTAGGACATCACCGTCGGTGATCCGACCGACGACCTCCGGACCCACGTCATCCACGAGCGGAACACCCGCCTCGATCAGGCTTCGTGCACCCAGCGCGGGATAGCGGCCACTGATCGAGGGGGCGAGGTTGACGACCGCCCCGACACCGGCGCGGACCAAGGACTCAGCGGTGACCAGGTCGAGGTCCACCTCGTCGATCACCGCGATGTCGCCGGGGCGAACCCGGCTGATGACGGCCCGCGTGCTCGGATCAAGCCGAACCTGACCGGTAACCCCTGGAAGGGTGGCTGGCGGCTCACGATGGATCAGAGGAAGTTTCATAGATAGGTCACATGCTGCCATCGGGGCAGGGTTGGTCTGGGGAGGCCGCGCGCGGTTGGCCTCGGTTTGTGGCACTGATGGCACGGTGGAAGATGTGGACTTGCTCAACGTCTTGCCGGCGTTCCTGCTGGCTGTGCTGGCGATCTCGGCCGTGCCCGGTCCGGCGATGGCGCTCATCCTGCGGCGGGCAGCGGTGTACGGCGGGAGGGACACGGTCCCACTGGTCCTCGGCCTCGAGGCTGCACTGTTCTTGTGGGCCTTAGCGGCTGCCCTCGGACTCGCCGCGCTCGTGGCCGTGTCCGAGGTGGCCTACACGGTGCTCCGGGTGCTCGGCGCTGTCGTACTGATCGGATTGGGCCTGCTCGCCCTCCGGGCGGCCTGGGCGGCACGGCGTGAAGCACGCACGACCGGCCCGGGTCCTTGCCCGCCCGGCAGCGCCAGCGCCGGAGGCCGGGTACCCATCCGAGCGCTCAGTGCACGTCGCGCCTTCGGTGAGGGCTTGGTCACGAACTTGGCGAACCCCAAGGCTGCGGTGTTCATGGTGGCCTTCTTCCCGCAATTCATCCCCAGGGGCTACCCCGTGCTGCCCACCACCATCGTGCTGGCGGGACTCCAGATCACCGTTGAGACGATTCTCTACTGCGGTCTGGCCTTCGGAGTCGGACGAGCGCGCCAGATCATCGACCGACCGGCGGTACGAACCACCATTGACGCGACGAGCGGCACCATCCTCGTAGCTCTTGGCCTCAAGGTCGCCACGACCACGCGCGCCCTCTAGGTGATCCGCGAAGCCTTCGCCATGATGAACCATGGCCCGTCATGTGGAAACGGTCATCGTCGGTGGTGGGATCGCCGGTCTGGCCTGCGCCCGCCGACTCCAAGACGGTCAGCGACCGTTCCTGCTGATCACCGAGGATGTCGGCGGTCGGATTCGCGCGTCCAAGGACGGAGCGGTCAATCTCGGCGCCTACTACGTCAGGGACGACTACACCCACGTCAACCAGTTCGTCGACCGGGGCCGAAGGATCAAGCGGCGGCAACTTCTGCGCGGCGAGGAGGACGGTTCATTCACGCGCTCAGATCTGCCGTTGCTGGTGCACCTGCCGCAGACTCTTCGATTCCTCTGGTTTATGCGAACTTTTCGTCGGCACTACGAAGCCTTCAAGCGGGACTGCCTCCTGGTGTCGCAGGCCGAGGCGCTCAAGGCGGATCCGCTGCTCTGGGACCTTTACCACGAGCCGGCGTCCCAGTTCATCGAACGACACCGCATGGAAGACGTCACCCGGTCGCATCTCGCCCCGGCCGTGCGAGGGCTAGCTTTCACACCCCTGGAGAGGCTGACCGCCTTGACCCTGCTGGTCGGGATTCTCGATTTCGTCATTCCCATCTTTGAATACAGGTTCCGTTTCGACGTCATCACGGAGGGCTTCAACGATGCCTTGCTGCTGGAGTCGGTCACAGAGGTCACCCCAACCTCAACTCACTATTCGATTGCTACAGGCCACGGAAGCAGCATCACCGCCGACAACGTTGTCGTGGCCACTCCCACCGATGTGTCCGCCCGATTGCTCGATCTGGGCCCTGTCAAGAGTCCTATCTCGACACACATGTTCCTGGTGAGTGGCGAGCTCCGCCCACCGTGGGCGGGGTCCACCGTCACCCTGTTTCCGCCCGACGATCCGATTCTTGCTCTCGCCCCGCAGACGGGAGGCGCAACCCTGCTCTCATCGACTTCGGAGGATGTCGATTTCGCACGGCTCTTCAGCACCTGGGAAGTCGTCGAGCATCGTCACTGGAACCCTGCCTTTCACCTCCTGGGAACTGCCCTCCTGGAGTGCGAGCAGAAGCCGGGCCTCTATCTCATCGGCGACCACAACGTGTGCGACCTCGAGGATGCGTTCATCACCGGTGTCTATGCCGCGGACCGCATCCTCGCCGGTCCCGTCTGACTGGGCAGGCGACGTTCGGATCAGTGGCCGGTGCGTGCCACAACGAGCCGGGCGGCGAGCTCCCGAAGGAGCGCCAGGGCGAAAGCAGGTTCGGTCTCCAGGAGGAAATCAAAGGTCTGTCGCGAGACGGCGAGGATCCGCGCGTCGGTGATGGCGCGCACCCTGGCGATCCGGGGCGAATCGGGAACGAGGAGCGAGAGCTCGCCGAAGAACCCTTCGCGTTCGATCTCGACGTGCAGATCGCCACGCTCGACCACTACGGTCCCGCCGAGCACGACAAACATGCCAGCACCCGGTTCGCCCGCCTGCACCAAGACCTGGCCGGCTGACACATCCGTCACGCCTCCAGCGGCCACGATCTCGGCCGACTCCGCGGTGATACTGCTGAAGAGAGGCATCCCCAAGATCTCGCTCACGACCATGGCGCCTGTTGTACCAGGTTTCTCAGCAATCAGTCCGGGGAGCTCAGCGAGACTTGCTTGTCTCCGCGGCCTCCAGGAGCTCGCGAGCATGCGCTGCGCCCAACTCGCTGTCAGCCAGACCGGCCAGCATCCGGGTCAGCTCACGCACCCGCCCCGCCTCATCAAGGGAGACGACTCCGCTGCTGGTCACTGACCCATCTGAGGACTTCTCGACAACCAGGTGCTGGTCGGCATAGGCCGCAACCTGAGGCAGGTGGGTCACGACGAGCACCTGAGCCGTACGGGCGAGTCGAGCAAGCCGTGCACCGACCTCGACGGCCGCCCGGCCGCCAACCCCTGCGTCAACCTCGTCGAAGACGAACGTGGGCAACGGATCTGCTCCTGCGAAGACCACTTCGACCGCCAGCATCACCCGGCTGAGCTCCCCCCCGGAAGCTCCCTTGGCGATCGGCCGGGCAGGTGCACCGGGATGGGGGGCCAGCAACAGCTCCACCTCGTCACTGCCGTACGGACCGAGCTCGTCACACGTGGTCAGCGACACCGATAACACCGCGTCGGCCATCGCCAACACCGTCAGCTCGGCCGTGACCGCTTTGCCAAACCGCTTGCCTGCCTTCACTCGCGCATTCGTCAGTCGCCCGGCCAGCGCGATGAGCTCCTCGCTCAAGACTGTGGCTTCCGCGGACAGCTCTGCCCCGCGGGTGCCGTCGGACTCGAGATCGACCAGGCGCTCAGCAGCCGCGTCAGCCCACGACAGCACGTCTCCAACAGTCGTGCCGTACTTGCGCGTCAGCGTCGAAAGCGCAGCACGCCTGTCGTCCACAGCCGCCAACCGGAGTGGGTCGGCGTCCACACCGCCGGCGTAGGCCGCGAGGTCGGCAGCGACATCAGCCAACAGGTAGGACGCCTCGGCCATCCGGTCGGCTAGGGCCGCGAGTTCGAAGTCATGATCACGGACGGGATCCAGGGCTCGACGGGCCAACCCGACAAGCCCCACCGCGTCGGGTGCAGCGTCGACCACGGCGCCATCACTCATCAGGCATCCATGCGCGGTAGCGGCGGCGGCACTGAGCTCGTCGGCGTGGCCTAACCGGGAGGCCTCGGTGGCAAGCTCCAGATCCTCACCGGGGACGGGAGCAACTGCCGAGACCTCAGCAAGTCCGAAGCGCAACAGGTCCGCCTCCTGGGCGCGTTCCCGTGCCAGGTTGGTGATGGCCGCCAGCTCGGCCTGTAGCACTCCTAGACGCGCGTAGCCCGCGCGGTAGCGCGTCAGAGTCTGGACATGCGCCTCGCCCGCGAACCGGTCGAGGGCATCGCGTTGACGCATGGGCTGCAGCAGCCGTTGCTGGTCGGACTGCCCGTGGACTGCGACCAGGTCGGCGCCGAGGTCAGCGAGCAGCCCTACCGGCACCGAGCGGCCACCGACATGGGCGCGGGAGCGACCCTCTGCGGACACTGTGCGCGCGAGCAGCAGCACTCCGTCGTCGAGCTCGCCTCCCGCCTCGGCCGCTCGCACGGCTGAGGGCGAACTTTCCTCGACGGCCACCCTGCCCTCGACCAGAGTGCGATCGCTCCCACTGCGTACGGCTCCGGCATCCGCCCGCCCACCCAGGAGCAAGCCAAGCGCGGTGACGACCATCGTCTTGCCGGCGCCAGTCTCCCCCGTAACCACGGTCAGACCCGGGCCGAGCTCCAGCACAGCGTCGTCGATGACGCCGAGGCCACGGATGCGGAGCTCTTCGATCAACGCCCGCGCCACCCCTCGACTGGAAGGGCGAACTTGGCCACGAGTCGGTCGGTGAATGGTGCGTGATGCAACCGAGCCAACCTCAGCGGTACGTGACTGCGTCGTACCTCGACTCGATCGCCCAGCTCCAGATCGAAGCGACGTCGTCCGTCGCACCACAGCACGCCCTCAGCCCCGCCCACCAGCTCGACAGCGAGCACCGAGGTAGGCGCCACCACTAGGGGCCGCGCGAAGAGCGCGTGCGCACTGATCGGCACCATCAGCAGTGCATCGACCTCAGGCCACACGACCGGACCGCCTGCACTGAAGGCGTACGCCGTCGATCCGGTCGGGGTAGCGCACACCACACCGTCGCAGCCCCACCTCGACAGCGGGCGCCCATCGACCTCGGCCACGACCTCGAGCATCCGATCCCGCGAGGCCTTCTCGATCGAGGCCTCGTTGACGGCCCATCCGGCACGGGTCGGAGCACCTTCGCGCGTGATCTCCACCTCGAGGGTGAGCCGCTCCTCAACGTCGTAGCGCCGCTCGACGACTCGGTCGACCAGAGCGTCGAGGTCCTCCTGTTCGGCCTCGGCAAGAAAACCAACGTGCCCTAGGTTCACGCCAACGACCGGCAGTTGACCGCCGCGCGCCAGCTCCGCCCCGCGCAACAGAGTCCCGTCGCCACCGAGCACCACCACGATCTCGCAGCCGGCTCCGGGGTCGGCGGGGTCGGCTGTCTGGGTGCCCGGGATGGACAGCTCGCCCGCCTCGGGGTTGCAGAGAGCCACCTCCACACCCGCGTCCATGAATCGTTGGGCCGCGATCTGGGTGCTGGTCCGAGCAGCCTCGCGCCCGGTGTGGCTGACCAGCAGCACACGCCGAGGGCCGCTCATCGGGCACCTGAGTACGGCCGGAGGGTCACTGCGGTCCTTCCTGGACGGCTCGCTCGATGTGCTCTGCTTCCGGTGCCGCGGCCGCGGCGCTGAGCCAGAGGAAGTACTCGACATTGCCCGCGGGCCCAGGCAACGGGCTCGCGGTCACGCCGGCAGTGCCCAGACCGAGGGTCCAGGCCCGCTCCGCGATCGTACGCACCGCCTCCCCCCTAAGCCCGGGATCTCGCACGACTCCGCCCGGACCAAGCCGCTCCCGCCCGACCTCGAACTGCGGTTTCACCATGAGCACGAAGTCAGCGTCAGGAGTAGAAACCGCCCGCAACGGCTCCAGCACCTTCACCAAGGAGATGAACGACAGATCACCGACGACAAGTCCAACGGGTTCGTCTCCCAGGAGCCGCAGAGTCAGGTCGCGAACGTTCGTACGATCCAAGACGGTGACCCGAGAGTCGGTGCGCATCGCCCACGCAAGTTGCCCATATCCGACATCAACGGCCACCACCACGGCCGCGCCGCGACGGAGCAGGACATCGGTAAAGCCTCCGGTGCTGGCCCCGGCGTCCAGCGCGCGGCGGCCATCAATCTGGAGACCTTCGGAAGTGAAGACGTCCAGGGCGCCAGCCAGCTTGTGCCCACCTCTTGAGGCATACCCCGGGTCATCGTCATCGGCCGCCACCACGATCGAGACCTCGATATCGACCTGGGTCGCCGATTTGGTGGCCACCGTCCCGCGGACCGTGACCCGGCCCGCCGCTATCAGGTTCTGAGCCTGCTCACGAGAGCGCGCAAGTCCCCGCCGGACCAGCTCCGCGTCCAGGCGCACCCGGCGTGGAACCACTAGAGAGCGTTCGAGTCCGGACCGGTCAACGCTGACTGCAGCCGGTCGTGGACATCCTCGAGCACGGCCACGTGCTGCTCCGGATCGCTGTCGAGGTCAGCCAGGTCGGCCAAACGCGCCAAGGCGTCATCCACAACGGGCACGCCCGTCTCAGCCGGGACTGGGGTCGGCAGCACACTGAGCTGGGTTGCGGGGCGCCCGGGCGCATCGATTGGCTCGGGGGCCAACGCGTCGATCACCTCAGCCTCGGGATCGGATGGGAGCTCCTCGCTCACGCCTGAGTCCCGTCACCCACCGGTGAGGCGGCCTGCGTACGCGTCAGATCAACCACGTCGGGAGCACCCACGGAGGTCATGTCCACGGAGGTAGTGGCCAATGCGTCGGGAGTGATCGCATCCGGCTCTTCCTGGTCGACAACCGTTGCGGGCACGGCCTTCTTGGAGACAACCTTCTTGGCGGGCGCCTTCTTGACGGCCGGCTTCTTGGAGACAACCTTCTTGGCGGGCGCCTTCTTGACGGCCGGCTTCTTCGCCGCGGGCTTCGTCGGCGCAACCTTCTTGACCGGGGTCAGTGCCGCACGCAAGGTGGGTGTGGCGAAGGGTGTTTCCTCGCCAAGTCCATCGATAGTTTCCTCGAGCCTGTCCACCTTGTGGCGTACGGCGTCGACTTCGGACTCCTTGGCGAATCCGAGCGCTGCAACTGCCCTCTCGACTTCGGTTCGGATGATCCCGATGAGCAGCGCCCGGTTGTCTCGAGAGGTGACCAGTAGCTCCTCGGCAAACGACTGAGCCTGCGCCGCGGCGGACACTGCAGTCGAAGCTGCCGTGGATGCGGCTGAGCCCAACATGTCGGGGCTCTGTGCCGCCAACGACTTGGCCGCAGCGGACGCGCGGTCTCGTGTGACGTCGGTGAGTCCGTTAGCGAGCTGGATGTAGCCCTTGAGGGCGTCGGTGACCATGCCCCCAAACTACTCCGTCCGCACGCGGCCACCAACCTCGTCCTTGCCTTGCGCTAGCGTCGCGATCCATGGCCAGTGTTGAAGAGTGCGAGGCAGCCATCGGACACGTCGCTGGACTGCTGCATGGGGCCGACGACGGTGTGCGCCAGCAGGCTGACGATCGATCGGTGAGCTTGTTCATCCCCGACCTTGATGTGGTCTTTGCCGCCCGCCTGCACGAAGGCAGTCTGATCGACATCACCACGCTGGAACGGGAGAAGGCGCAGATCCGGCTGACGGTCTCTTCTGATGACCTGGTGGCCCTGGTCAACGGCGATCTTGGGTTCCCCCAAGCCTTCGCGCACGGGCGGGTGCGCATTGACGCGGGAATCCGCGACCTGCTCCGGTTACGCACGTTGTTCTGACCCTGCCGCATGGTTGGGACGTCGGCATGGTTGGGACGCCAGCGCTGGGGCGCCGCTCAGTCGCGCCGGTGCAGAGCAAGCCGCGTCGCTCTGTCGACGACGAGCGACCGACCCTCGTCAGCGCAGGTCCACGAAGCGAGACTCACTGCTCGGATCAGGTCCCCGGACGTCCCCGCCACGTCCACAACCAGGTGATCGTTCACGAGCGACACCCGCGCCCCTCGGCAGACCCACGCATCCTCACCGTCGGCCAAGGCTGCCGGATGGGTCTCGCCTAGGCCATCAAGATCCCAGGAGACATACGTCGGCCGCTCATGAACTGTTGCGTCCAGCAGTTCGTCGACTCCTGTCACCCCCGTGAGGACGAGGAGACTGTCCAAGCCGGCCGCGACTGCACCGGCGATATCGGTGTCTAGCCTGTCCCCCACCACCAACGCCCGTTGACGGTCTCCCCCCGCAGCGTCCAGCAGCATGAGCGGTCCGGGCTTGCCTGCGATGACGTCTGGCTCGCGCCCACTGACTGAAGCGAGCATGTGGACGAACGACCCGTTGCCCGGAGCCACTCCGGCGGGCGTCGGCAAGGTCAGATCAGCATTGGTCGCGACCCAGGGGACTCCACGTGCCAATGCGTAGGCGCCCTCGGCGAGCAACGGCCAGTCCAGTCCGGGGAACCAGCCCTGAAGGACGGCTCTGGGTGCCTCTTTCGCAGTCTGAACCGGAACAAGCCCTTCCGCCAGAACAGCCTCGGTCAACCCGTCGCCGCCGACCACCAGCACCGCCGATCCTGTCGGCACCAGGATGGCGGTTGCGCGCGCACCGGCCTGGGCCGACGTCAACACCTCGGACTCCGACGCCTCGAACCCGAGGCCGACGAGATGCGCCACGACCTGGGCTGGGGTGCGGCTCGCGTTGTTGGTCACGAACGCCAGTCGCCGGTCTGCGGCGCGGGCGGACTCAAGGGCCTGGGCCGCACCAGGCACGGCTTCAGCCCCTCGATGCAGGGTGCCGTCGAGGTCGAGCAGGAAGGCTGAGTAGGCGTCGAGAAGTGGCCCTGCACTCGCCCGCGGCAATCCGTTTACCGGCGCCACGACACGGTCCCCTGCCATGGCCCCACCGTACGATGGGCAGGTGCCACAGCCCCGCGACGCCGCGCTGCGGCTGACGCCCTTCCACGGGGTGCGCTTCAACCCCGGCATCGACCTGGCCGCCGTCACCGCTCCGCCGTACGACGTGCTCGACGATGGCGAAGTGGCGACCCTGACATCCTCCGACTCGCACAACATCGTCCGGTTGGTGCTTCCGAACGCCCGGGACCGCTCCACCCGCGACGCTGCGGCGCGCGCAACTCTGGCAGCCTGGCTGGCCGACGGAACCCTGCTCGTCGATGAGTCCCCCGGGCTGTATGTCTACGAGCAGTCCGCGGCAGCCGCAGTACGACTACGTGGCATCATCGGCGCTGTCGAACTGGTCGGCCCGGAGGACCGGGTCGTGCTTCCCCACGAGGACGTCATGGAGTGGCCGGTCGCGGATCGCGCCTCCTTGCAGACCGCCCTCGAGGCGCATGTCGAACCGATCTGGCTCGTCTACGACGGTGGTGGCGCGGCATCAACAGTGGTCGACGCCACCGTGGTTGGCCCCACCCTCATGGAGGCCCGAACTCCGGACGGCGTGCTGCATCGGCTGTGGTCGGTCACAGACCCAGCCGCACTCGCTGCGGTCCGCGGAGACTTGGCTGGACGGGAAGCCATGATCGCCGATGGACACCACCGCTACGCGGCCTATCGCCGAGTGCAGGCCGCCCGGCGAGAAGCTGGCGACGGTGTCGGCCCGTGGGATTTCGGGCTCGCCCTCCTGGTCGACCTGCGGACCCACGCACCCGAGGTCGGTGCTATCCACCGGGTCGTGCGTGGCCTTGCCCTCGACACCGCCACCCACCTGGTGGGCGCGGCCGCAGGGTCTGTCACCAGTTGGACTGCTGCCCTTCCCGAGCTACGACCCGGGTCGATGGTCGTGGTCGATGACGTCGGCGAGGCCAAGCTCCTCCCGCTACCTTCCGCGGCCGAGCGTCAAGCCCTGTTCACCGGGACCATCGGAGCAGGCCTCCCCGCGCGCTGGCAGGCACTCGACACGGCCTTTCTCCACGAGGTCCTCCTCCCCTCCTAGGGAGTGGACGAATCCAACGTCAGCTATCACCACGATGCTTCTAGCGCGGTCGCGGCCGCAGCCAGAGAAGGCGGCATCGCGTTCCTGCTGGCGCCAGTGGACCCGGCTGATGTCTTGGCGCTGGCCGGCGCGGGAGTACGGATGCCCCGAAAATCCACGTCCTTCGGTCCGAAACCGAGAAGCGGCTTCGTGCTGCGGACCTTCGCGGCCGGGTAACCGCGAGAATCGCCTAGACCGTACGGCTGTCGGAGACTCAGCTCGGAGTGTTGAGCGCTAGTGCAAGGTTGGCTGCGTGCAGTTCGGCCATCCCTTCATTGCCGAGCCGGGCATCCTCGACCGGACGCCCAGCGAGCACGGCATCGAGATAGAACCGGTCAGCATCCAACCGCTCAAGGGGCCGGTTGGTCGGGGTCCCGTGGCCGGGCACGAGCAGGCGAGCACGGCGCACCACGTCAGCGAGCACGTCGAGCCCTGCTAGATAGCTCACCAGATCTGGGACGCCCTCGTCAGGCATCGGCAATTCGACGTCGCTGAGCATGTCGCCAGCGACCACCACCCCCGACGCCTCGACTTCCAGTGCCAGGTGGGCGGGCGCATGCGCATCGTGCGTCCAGCAGCGGATCACCGGGCCGTCCCAGGGGACCGTGTCCCCCGGAAGAGGAGTGAGGCGACCGGCGAGGTCGAGCAGCTCTTCAGACAGATCACCAACGAGCGGGGCCAGCACCTGCTCGCGGTTGCTCGCGACTGACTGCGCAGTCCACGGCGAGGTCCAGCGAGGAACTTCCCCGAGCTCGGCGTGCCACAAGATGTGGTCATAGTGATAGTGGGTTGCGAGACCCGCGACACAGCGAACTCCGAGGGACTTCAGGTCCTCGGGGATGGCCGCAAGTTCGTCAGCATCCCAGGCTGGATCGATGACGAGGGCGCCACCGCGACCGTCCAAAAGCACCGTCGACGTCGTCTCATATCGGCGCGATGTTGCCACCCAAACATCAGGAGCTACCTGGACCAGGTGGGTCGTCATCGAGGACTGCTCTCAGGCGTGTGGGGTTTCGGGACGATGCCATCATGACGATTGCCGTGCACAGGTGCACGGATTCACCTCATCTCCCGGCTCGTGCGAGCCGGCGTACGGCACTCGCCTCGACCTCATAGCGGCTGGCCACCCCAGCCCCGGCGCGCCAGAACCTTCGATGCAGTGCACCTTCGATCTCGACCTGATCGCCGTCGGTCCAGGTCGACACTCGCCGTCGGAGGTCACCCCGCCAGATAGCACACTCGAGGGTGTCGACCCCGGGCTTGGCGCTGCGCCCATCCGCACCGCCTGAGTCCAAATGCCTCGTGGGGTTCTTCGGCTTGGACCGCTCCGTCCTGGGGACAACCAGTCTGAGCAGCACCACGGTGTCGCCACTGGGAAGCACTCGAGCATCTGGTGTGCCCGACACTCGTCCGCGCAGCCGAACCTCGTTGCGCGGGTCAAGCACTTCGATGTCGTGGGATGAAGAACGTGCAGCCATGGCGACCTCCGGATCTGGGACGGGACCGGGTCTGACCGTGGCATCCGGTCCGGCCACGCGACAGACTGAATCCTCGACGTGTGGACGAAGGAGGCCCTGTGGACGACGACGAGCAGTCGCCCCGCGGCACGACGAGGATCGATCAACCGGTCGATCTCGGCGGGGACGTCTATGCCATCGACACCCGCATGTCGGGCTACGACGGGATCACCAGCGCCTACGCCCTGCTCACCGAGCACCCATGTCTGGTCGAGACCGGCACCGCGACCTCAGCGGAGACAGTCCGGCTGGCCCTCGACGGCCTCGGAATCGGCGCCCGCGACCTCGCCACCATCGTGGTGACGCACATCCACCTCGACCATGCTGGCGGGGTGGGCGACCTGGCCCGAATGTTCCCCCACGCCGAGGTCGTCGTTCACGAAGCGGGAGCTCCACACCTCGCCGATCCCGAGCGGTTGCTGACCAGCGCCAGGCGAGTCTTCGGCGCCGTGTTGGACGAGGTCTTCGGCCTGCTCGCTCCGACCGAGCCCCATCGGATCCGCTCACTCGGAGCCACAGGGGTCATCGATTTGGGTGGGGGCCGGCGCCTGGACGCCTTTCATGCGCCTGGGCACGCGTCGCACCACCTGGGGCTCGTGGACAGTGCGACCGGTGATCTCTACGTCGGTGACGCTGCGGGAATCTATGTCCCCGAGACCGCTGACGTACGACCGTCGACCCCGCCACCGGACTTCGACCTGGAGTTGGCGTGCGCGTCGATCGAGCGCTTCCGCGTGGCTCAGCCGACCCGACTGCTCTTCAGCCACTTCGGCCCAGTTGCGGAGGTCTCGGCGACCCTGGACCGGTCCGAGGAAGAGCTAAGGCTGTGGGTCGAGCTCGTCCGTGACGCCCGACTCGACGGCCTCGACCTCGATCACGCGCTCGTCCGAGTTCGAGAGCGAACGGCCGACCGCTACGCCGCTTTCCGCGCCGACCCCGAACGGGTCGCGCGCTATGAGCACCTGAACACCGATCGAGCCAACCTGCTGGGGATCTTGCGCTGGCTCGATCAAGTCGAGCCGCTCGCCGGCTGACCGAGGGTGATGACCCCGGCTATCGCTGGGTGGTTCGATGTCTTCGTCCTCGCCCGGGAGCAAGTCCTCGAAGACTGTGCCGTCGAGCTCCTCGAGCCGCTCCGAGGCGTCGGTCTGACCCTCGGGGTCGGCGTCGACGGCCCTAGAGAACCAGTCACGGGCCTCATCCTCTCTACCGGCAGCGAGCAAGGCGTCCGCGTAGGCGTAGCGGAGCCGTCCTGTCCACGGATGCATCGCCGCCGTTTTCAACTCCGGGACCTGAAGAGTCACGACTGCGGCATCGAGCTGACCAAGGTCGCGACGCGCTCCCGAGGCGACGATCCGCATCTCGATCCGTCCGGCAGGATCGAGGCGGGCCGCCTCGGGGGTCCCGGCCAGCGCGAGCGCTCGTTCGGGCCTACCGAGGCCGCGCTCGCAGTCGGCCATGACGGGAAGGTGGTCATCGAGCCCATTGAGGCGGCGAGCAGCCCTGAGTTCAGCCAGTGCCTGGGCCCACTTGCCGGTGGCATAGGCCGCTAGGCCCAAAGCCTCCCTGGCCACGGCAACCCTGGAGGCAAGAGCCTGGGCTTTGGCTGCGTGCTGATAAGCCACCTCGGGATCCTCACCGATCAACCGCCCAGCCATCACCAGGTGGCGGGCCACGTCATCGGCCAAGGTTGCCGGCAGACTGCGGAGCTCGGCCCGGGCCTCGCGATCGAGCAGGTCTGGGGTCACGTCCGTGTCCGGCTCCGGCGCGAACGGGATCTGCCGGCGCGGACGACCATCGTCTGGACGCTCGGCGCGCCAGCCGGGCCCGGTACGACCGGTCGCGTCAGGCTTCGAGCCGGCGCGACCACCGCGGGTGTTCGGAGCGCCAGAGCGCTGGCCCCCGGACGAGCGGCCTCTGGTACTGCCAGACCCCCCCGAACCGCCGTGGGAGCCGCCGCCTGAGGTGCCGTTCTGCGCCATCTGTTCGCCCATTCCCTGATGCTGTTGAGGCCGTGCGTGAACCGATCCTGGCCCAGAACAAGCGAAGAGGGCCACCCATAGGGGTGACCCTCTTCGAAAGAATGTCCGGCGGCGTCCTACTCTCCCACCCCGTCTCCAGGGCAGTACCATCGGCGCAGAAGGGCTTAGCTTCCGGGTTCGGAATGGAGCCGGGCGTTTCCCCTTCGCCATGGCCGCCGAAACTCTATGGAGATATCAGCCGATTCCCGACCGTATCTCGGGAACTGCACAGTGGACGCGAAGCATTTAGGTTTGTGATTAAGTCCTCGGCCTATTAGTACCGGTCGGCTACAAGCGTTACCGCTCTTCCACCTCCGGCCTATCAACCCAGTCGTCTAGCTGGGGGCCTTACCAGGTTAACCCTGTGGGAGACCTCATCTTGAAGCCGGCTTCCCGCTTAGATGCTTTCAGCGGTTATCCGTTCCGAACGTAGCTAATCAGCGGTGCTCCTGGCGGAACAACTGACACACCAGAGGTTCGTCCGTCCCGGTCCTCTCGTACTAGGGACAGCCCTTCTCAAGTCTCCTGCGCGCACAGCGGATAGGGACCGAACTGTCTCACGACGTTCTAAACCCAGCTCGCGTACCGCTTTAATGGGCGAACAGCCCAACCCTTGGGACCTACTCCAGCCCCAGGATGCGACGAGCCGACATCGAGGTGCCAAACCAT
>JANPBY010000156.1:0-34239 GCA_031430645.1 Actinomycetes bacterium | reverse complement strand
GGGGGGCGTGCGAGGGAGGCCTCGGCCTCGCGCGGCGGTGCTGTTTCGCCCTGGGGTCGGGGTGCCCGCCGCGCGCGCGCCCCCGCCCGGCCTCGTCCACCGGGTGGTGTCCGAGGCCGACCTCGATGACGCGATAGCGGCCTACGTCGACGCGCTCCTGCTCGGTGGTCCAATCGCCCTGGCTCGGACCAAGGACCTGCTCCGCCGAGTGCCCACAATGAGTCGCGACGAGGGTTTCGCCTGGACGGCAACCCTCTCGGCGGAGTTGTTCGGCTCCGCCGAGGCCGCCGAGGGGATGGCCGCGTTCATCGAACGCCGCCCCCCCACCTGGGCGAGTGCAAGGACCCCTTCCCCCCTTACTTAGCGGGGTTTCGGGGACTCACGAGTCGAGCGAGAGCCGCGAGGCCGTACGTCAGCTGGCGCCCGGTGCCGGCTCGTCGTCCTCAGCCAGCAGCCGATAGAGCGCCTTGCGGGTGTCGGTGAGGATCACCTCGGCCCGGGCGACCTGCCCGGCCGTGCCGATCTGAGCGACCTGGGCCGCCGCGCCCATCACCTGGCCCAACCGCTCGCGCAGCTGCAAGGCGTCGGCATCGACGTCCGAGGCCATCTCCTCCCAGGGAGCGCGGCGACCGTGCTTGGCGCCTTCGGCGACAGCGGCCCGACCGGCCTCGGTGAGGGAGAAGACTCGCCGTCCCTCCGCCTCCGCGGAAACCACGAGGCCCTCGTCGGCGAGCACCTGCAGCGTCGGATAGATCGACCCTGGGCTGGGCCGCCACACGCCACCACTGCGCTCACCGAGCTCGGTGATGATCTGGTAGCCGTGCATGGGTTCCTCGGAGAGCAACCGCAAAACGGCCTGTCGTACGTCTCCGCGACGCGGCCGAGGTCCGCCGCGGCCACGACCGCCGCCTCCGTGGCGGCCGCGCCGCCCGAAGCCGGGTGCGAACCCGGGTCCGAACGCTGCAGCGGCCCCGGCGTCGAAGCCCTCAGGGGGGCCGCCATGACCTCGGTCTCGGCCGCGGCGCGGCTCGTCGGACAGCTGGTGGAGAGCGGCGTGGTCGGCATCTGTGAAGTCGGCGCGCGCAGCGCCGTACGGGCCGAACGCACCAAGTTCGGGGCTCGGCGCGAAGGGGCCGCCGCGGCGTCCACGACGGTGGCCGCGCGATCCTCGACGTGGGCCAGAGGACCTACCGCGGAAGGGGTCCGAACCCGCGGGGCCATCGGTGGCGCCGGGGTCGGAAGGATGAATCGGGGGAAGTGCTTCGGGGCTCGACATGAGGTCGGCCTCCTTTCGATCGGTTGAGACAGCATCACGATATATCGCGATAGGCAGTCAGTCAACGCGGTCGCGCGGCGGGTGGGGTGGCTGCGGCACGATGGTCGACATGACGTATCAGTCACCCGACCAGCTGGCCGAAGGCGCCGCATACCGGCCGCCGGAGCAGCGGTTCCCACGTGTGCAGTTTCGGACGAGCTACGACGTTGCCTCTGTCGACGCCTTCTTCTCCACGATCGTGACGCGGTCGGCCTTCGAGATCCGCGCCGTCCGGTTTGGGACGGGGTTCTTCAACCGCGGCTATTCGATGCCGGATGTGGATCGGAGCCTCGAATGGTGGGCGCGCAAGAAGACCATCAGCGGCTGACCGATTTGGGCGTCTGAGGCGGACGAAGGTCAGTCAGGGGCCGGGCGTACCACCATCACCGGGCAGTGCGCGTGGTGGAGCACGGCGTGACTGACCGACCCCAGCAACAGCGTCCGGAACCCACCTCGTCCGCGCGAGCCGACGACCAGGAGCTCGGCACCAGCGGAGACCGCGGACAGGACACCCGCGGGACTCCCGTGGCGTACGACCTGTCGGAGGTCGACGTCGGGGTACTTCTCCCGCCACCCGGCGAGTTCCTCCGACAGCCAGAGCATCTCCTCACCCTCAAAGGTGTCGACGAGCACCGACTCGGGAACAGGTGCGCCCTTACCTGGCAACTCAAAGAAGGCATGCGACCAGGCCTGTACCGCGGTCAGGCCGACACCGCGCAGGGACGCCTCCTCGATGGCCACCCCGAGCGCATGCTCGGAGGACGGGGAACCGTCGACGCCGACGACCACGCGGCCATTCTCGGGGCCATCGGGTGATGCCTCGATCCCTGGCCGGATCACGACAACCGGACACGGCGCCCGTGAGCAGACCTCAAGGCTCACCGAGCCGAGAAGCAACTCGGCGAAGGTGCCCAGGCCGCGGCTGCCGAGGACGACCCGGTCGGCATCTTCGAGCGTTGAGAGGAGGCCGGTTGCGGGGTATCCCGTGATGAGCCGGGTCGTGAAGTCGACGTCGGGCGCGGTCTCGGCGGCGAAGGTCGCGGCCTCCCGAAGTACTTGCTCGGCGAACCGCTTGAAGGTCTCGGGGTCCGGTTCGGAGATCGCGCCGTACCCAGGCATGATCGCTGACGGCACGGTGAGGACATGGACAGCCATCACGTCGAGCCCGCGTTGTTGCGCACTGGTGACGGCCCAACTCAGGGCGCTACGACTGGTCTGAGATCCGTCGTATCCGACGACGATTGGCTTCCTCGTCATGGCGACCTCCTGGGGCGCGTCGCGGCTGCTTGCACCTCAAAGGTGGCCTCACGGAAGACTCCAGGTCAGTGCCGTTGGTCCCGACCTGCGGGACGTACGGTGTGGTGTTGAGGTCCGTCGTGTACGCCGCTGCGCAGTCGAGGCGTTGGGTGTCATGGGAGACTCGGCTCCCCGAGCCGGGTACCGGTGAGGGATGGAGGGCTCGCATAGTGGCCGAGTGCGGCGGTCTTGAAAACCGCTGGGACGGGTGACCGTTCCCCAGGGTTCGAATCCCTGGCCCTCCGCAGAAGTGTTGCAGCACAACAGGAATCGCCTGATCTGGGTCTCGCCGCCTAGGCGCTAGGTCGAGAGTTTGGCGCGCATTTGGCCCACACTGGCGCGCCAGGGTGTGATCTGGGCGGTCCCGCGGACGCAGCACCCGCGAGCCGCCCTTTCCGTTCCGGATCGGACTCGTTCTCGGCGGCCTCGTTGAGGGCCGCGATGATTCTGTCGGTGAGAGCCTCAGGGCTCGGCCAAGCCCCGATCGTCCTGCGGGCGTGGCCCGTGGGTTCTGACGCACCAGCGACTCCGTGTAGCGCCGCGGACCCGCCATCGATCGCCGTGAAGAACGGTGGGTGCTCGCCCGCGAGCGCGAGCAGTGCCCGCTGAACGTCGTCGTTCGTCAGGCCCGTCGCCTCAGCCAATGCGTCGCTGCTGACTGGCAGGCGACTCTCGTCGTAGATGCGAACGACAAGCCATCGGGTACTGGCAGATCTCGCGTCGCCCAAGTGGAGGCCATGGAGGGACGGTATCGAGTGCTACCGACAACGCGTCCTTTCGCTTCGCTGGTGCATGTCTGCAGGCTTGTGGTAACCGACCACGAGCCCTCATGCCGCCTGAGCCGACGATCCCGAATCCGCCTGACCCGTTCGCCGGTCTCGACCCCCTGGTCGAAGAGCAGCGTCAGCGCGACCTGACAGCCGATCAGCGTCGTCGCGACCAGGCAACGAACCGCAGTAGCAGCGAGTTCGACCCGTTCGACCAGCGCGAGTCGTCCGTGGAGACGCAGACGAGAGCGCTCCGCCGGCAGTCTCGTCTCAACGGCGACCCGCCCCCACCGCTCGGAGGTCAACTGCGCGGGGGCGAGTGACAGCCCGGCCAGCCGATCTCGATTGGCTGTCGCAGGCAGCCTGTGGCGGGCAGGACCCGTCGATCTGGGTGCCCGACTACGAACCGCACCAGCCGACCCAGAGTGTGCAGAAGGCCGTGCAGGTATGCCGGGGCTGCCCAGTCGCTTCTGAGTGCCTGGCGTACGCCGTGGCCCATGCCACAGTCGGCCCGTACGGCAGCAAGGGCCTGGGCATCTACGCGGGCCTCACCACCTGGCAGCGCCTCCAGATGCTGAGCTGCGCGTGACGCGGGCCTGGATTCTGGCCCCCGAACGGACCACAATCCAGGTCAGATCAGGGGTGATCACGGGTGTCTAGGGGTGACCACAGAAACGGTGTCTGACCTGCGTAAACGCCCCTCGGCCGCAGGCCGCCGACCGGAGGGCGGGGGGGTTCGGGAGGAATCGACGCGAGCGCGGAGCGCGGCGCCGGTCAGGCGGTGGTGCGGGCGGTGTCCCACCGGTCCTGACGGGAGACGACCTTCCAGCCCCAGCGCGCGTAGAGCTCCGGGGCTCCCGATGCGTTGTCGTCGTGCACGCCGAGCTGCGCGACCTCGAGGCCATGCCCGGCGAACCGGTGGCAGAGCTCGTCGAGCGCCCAACGGCCCAGGCCTCGCCGGCGGCGGTCTGGGTCGACGTCGAGATGCAGCACCTGTCCTACGAGCCCGTCCCCGACCTCCTCGCGCCCACCGATGGCCGCAGCCGCGAGCGAGCCGGACTCGTCGCGCACCAGCACCCACAGGGCGGGCTCCGCATCGACGACGAAGCGGCGCCGGAAGGCGTCGAGATGCTCGGGGACGGACCAGGCGCGCACGACGAGGTCGTGCACCTCGCGGACCAGCTGGTCGCCGAGAGCGCGCACCGGCTCGGAGCGCGCTCCCTCGGGCAGGGTCGACGGGGCCGCGCCACCCACGGCCCGACGCAGCTGCAGGTCGCCGTAGGACCGGACGAGTCCGGCCGCCTCGGCTGCCATCGCCGCGTCGCGGTCGCCGACGTGGAGCCACCACGAGGCGTCGGCCGCCTGCCCGCCGACGTCGCCCATGAGACGTCGCAGGAGGGCGGCTCGGGACGGAACGCCCGGCGACGCGCGGAGCTGCGCGGTCGTGCCGTCGACCAGGGCGAGGGCCGCGATGCCGCGATCGTCCGGGACGAGCACGCCCCGTGCGCGCGAGAGCAGGTCAGTGACCTGTTGCTCGGTGCTCTCCACGACGTTGCCTGCGGCGGTGTCGCAGGCGGCCAGGAAGCGGTGGACGGCAGCAGGGGCCGCCGACCTTGGTCCGATCGTGCGCACGGGGCGATGCTGCCTCATTGACGTGGGTGCGAGCGACCTCGTTGCGTGGCCGGGGATGGCGTTTGTCCGCGACGGTGACTAGTTCTCTCCTTGACTCCCTCTGATTTCGGCAGAGAACTTGATCACCTGCTAAGACTAGATTGCCCTGTGTGCCCTCCGCCGTGACGAATCTTTTCGCGAGTGCAGGACTGACCTGGCACTCCGTCTCGCGGTGGCAAACCCTGCCGACGCTGAATCGCCCGGGGTTGTACGTGGTTAGTACCTCTTCGGGGAAGGTGACGTCGCGACCGCGACGGTCGTAGCGTCCGATGTGCCGGTGAACGTGCGAGCCCCATCGGCGGTGATCGCCGGGAACGCCGTGGGCGATGAGCAGGGTTGCCTAGCCTCGATGTGATTCAGTCAGCGACGGTGGGCCGGTCAGATCGGGCTTGAGGAGCTAGCGGACTGAAGGGGAAGTGGTCACGATGGCCAACAACAATGCGGGTATCGCCGCTGGTGGAGGCGCGATCTACGCACTGGGCATCTTCGGGGCCTGGGTGTACTTCTGGCAGCAAGCTGACAACTTCTGGGACCATCGAGTCGAAGTGGCCAGCTTCCGAGCGGGGTCTGCACGGCGCGGGTAGAGAGACGGTCGGCGCGACGCCGGGTCCGGGATCTGCTTGATGGCGTCGGTTTCTCTGGACAGGAGGACAGCGACAGCCTCGACGTCTGCATCGACGAGATCGAGGTAGGCGAGACGGAAGTCGTTTAGCGGACGGGCCGGTGGGTTGCCGCAGGCGGCTCTAGGAAGATGGACCGACGGGAACTCGTGCCCCTCGTTCGCGCCCTTGCGGCGCTTGGGACGGGCAGTAACGCGGTCACCAGACCCCGGCCTTGGTTGGGAGGTCGGGGTCTGGTGATCAATCGGGCGTCGGTGCGTGGGGTGCTAGTACTGGCAGGGCTCGACCCAGAAGACCTTGAACTTGTTGTCCGCGCCGATGGACCCTGGGGCGTTGACTTCGAGTTTCACGTGCCAGCCTTGCTTGGGGTGCGGGTCGTAGGCGCGCAGAGCAGACCGAAGGTCGTACAGCCTGCTCGCGTCCAGGTCGGTCCCCCCACCGGCAGCGTCCTCCCCAACGTCGATGGTGTCAGTGAGCAGGAGTGCGGGCTTGCCCGTCGGCGGGTGGACCGTGAACGTGACGTCGGCGAGGAAGTCATCACCGGCGTCGTATCCGTAGAAGTCGACTTCGAACTTGCATCCGACGTGCGGTTGGTTGTTCGGGGCGGAGTCGAACTCCACGGAGTCGATCTTGATGGTGCCGTTGTTCCCCGGAGGGTCAGCTAGAGCGGGTGAACCAAAGGACAGCACTGCGAGGGCAGCGATCGACGCGGTCAGCAACACGTTTTGCTTTGGCTTTCTCATCAGCGTTCCAATCGATTGACATGGACGGTGCAGGTTGACCGGTCCGAGCGCGAACCGTCAGTGGCGTGGGCCGCGGCACCCTGCCCACGGGGGGGGGTGGGATGAGGGGACACCGCGGTCCCACCAACCGAAAGTAGGACGACAGTCGCAAGCGGCACCGGGAGTCGGCCGCGGCCTGACCGACTGGAGCAGGGTGAAACACGCTCAGTCACCCCCCAGTGACGGCCAGGAGTCGGGAACTCCTCGTGACCCTTGAGGCGCTCGGGGGGCGGACTCGTCGGAGAGCAAACCGTGGAAGAGCGTCGGAGTACCTGCTCAGCGGGCTCGCCCCGCCCCCGAGGGTCGTTCGATGACCGAAGCGCACCTCGTCACCTACACCGGCACACCCCGCGTCTTCGCGGGCGTCCTTGAGGACGAAGGAGCCCAGATCTCCTGGACCCCGCCGGAGGAGACCAGAGGCGGCGCCGGCGAGTTCATCGCCATCGCCACCGCCACCGCCACGTTCGTCACCGTCGCGAACGCCCCGTAGATGATCTCAGGGCCGCGGTCAAACGCTTCCACTTCGACTACCCAGGCAAAGGCCTCGCCCAGATCGACCCCGCCTAACGCGAACCCGCGACTCTGACTGCTGAGTTATCCGCGTCGGGCAGTCGACGTGCTCGGCCCACTTGGGTGCGACGTCGCCACACGCTCTGAGGGGTGAAATGGTCAGTCGTCGCTTGGCAGGACTCGCTGATGGCGACCCTGACCTCACCGCTCTCGGAGTCCGCGATGATCCATTGAGACGGCCAAGCTCGGGCGGCTCCGGTCGGTGATCAGCTTGGTGGGGCGAAGAACTCCAAGGCGATGTTGTCGGGGTCCCGGAATGAGACTCCCGATCCGTAGCCGGCGTCCTTGATCCCGCCGTGCACGATCCCCAACTCGTCCAAGTGGGCAGCCCAGGTCTCCAGCTCAGCACGGTTGGCGCACCCGAAAGCGACGTGGTCCAGCCCAGGGCGTCGCTCGTTGAACGCGTCGGCGGTCGTCAGGTCAGGGAACTGATGAAGGCCCAGCAAGGTGCCTCCCAACGCCCACACCACGTGACGGAACGGCCCCGTGTCCTCATCCAGAGCCGGGTCGGCACCGAACAGCCGCCCATACCAGTCGACACTGCGGTCGAGGTCGCTGACGGTCACGGCAACATGTGCCACCGCTGGGAAGTCGGCCATGTTCGCATCCTCCAAGGGAGCGTCGGTCCGGAGTGGACGAGCATGAACCTAGCCGGATTCGCTGGGGACTGCTCGGCATCTGACGAGTTCCTCTCGCACCCGGCCCACCACTCGCCAAGGGACCTAACCAGCTGGAGCCGATGCGATAGCACGCACGCATCAATCCCGTGCGACCCTGACGAGCTAGCCAGTCGGAGGGAGGGATGTGCCGGTGATCGACACGGCGTTCGACTTCCGGTCTGACGCCGGCGGAAAGGACCCGGACACCCATAGCCCGACGCTGCGCCGCTACCACCGACTTCTGTGGACCAAACCACTTCCGAGCGGCCGTGCCTTTGACCTGGACGCCACCACCCCCGGCGCGTACCTGCATCATCGCTCCCAGCTGGGCGAGTTCTTCCTGGCGAGCGACTCGGTGATCCCCACGTACACGCGTTGGGCGGCGATGCAGCCCATCGTCAACCAGCTCGCGGAGGCAGAGAACGAGGCGTTCAGAACCATCGGCTACACGATCGGTGGGATGACCCTGTTCCCGGGTGACAGGATCGACGGGAGGCAGACGGTCAACGGAGCGCGAGGCTTCCATCCAAGGATCGCCGATCGGATGGACCTGACCCTCGAGTGCATCCGCCGCCACTACCGCTCTGAGCCCAGTCCACTCGGTGCAACGCTGGAGCGCTACGGCGAATTCTTCTCGCTGTTCGGCGACTTCCTTGGCTACGTTGACTTCTTCCTCCTACAGGACCTCGTCACCACTGACGCCGGTCAGGTGATCTTCTTCATGCCGTTCGAGGATTTCACGACCCCGGCGGTCCCCAGGAACCTCGGCACTTACGTTGACTACCGACGACGCACCACCGAATTCGTGGAAGCGAGAAATCGCCGCATCAAGCAGTGGGAGATCGAGAATCGTCCGGAGATGCATGAGCGATAGCGGCCACAGTTGCAGTCCCGGACAACCGGGAGAGCACACGTCCAAGCGGAAGTAGCCGGTCACCGGCGCACGAGCCCGACGTGGTTGGGGCGAAGCAGGTGGAGCGACGGCCGACAGATCGAGCATCGAGCCGAACGGGGGCGGTGCCTTGCGGGACAGTGGGCTCGGCTTCGCCACGACCGTCGCGGACCCTGTCCGTTGCGAGGGTAGTGTCGCGGGTCGTGGTGTTTGCCTGGACGTGGTTCACGGGTTGGAGTTGTTCATGACTGCCTCCGATGACCCGACGACGCCGATGGTGCTGGCCCCTGCGGGCCGTGTCCTCGGCGGGCGATACGAGCTCGAACGGATTTTGGGGTCCGGAGGGATGGCCGTGGTTTGGCTGGCACGCGACCGGGTCCTCGTCCGGGACGTGGCGGTCAAGATCCTTCGCGAGCAGTACGCGACCGACCCGGTCTTCCTGGCCCGCTTCACCGCAGAGGCCCTGCACGCGGCCCAGCTCTCCCACCCGGGCTTAGTGACGATCTTCGACGCGGGCGTCGACCAGGGAACAGCATTCCTCGTCATGGAGGTCGTCCACGGACACACCTTGCATGAGGTGCTTCGCAGCGAAGGTCCCCTCGAGGTCGGGCGGGCGGTCATGGTCGCAGCGGACGTTTGCGACGTGCTGGAAGTCGCACACCGGGCTGGGGTCGTGCACCGCGACATCAAGCCCGGCAACATCCTAATCAGCGACGACGGCAGCACCAGGGTGTTCGACTTCGGCATCGCCCGCACGGAGGGATCGCCGGCGCTGACGCAGACCGCGACGGTGATCGGCACCGCGGCCTATCTTTCGCCCGAACAGGCTGCCGGCGGTCCGGCAACGCCGCAGTCGGACCTGTACTCGGTCGGATGCGTCCTTGAGGAGATGCTCACCGGCTCGCCTCCCTTCACCTCCGAGACACCCGTGGCGATGCTCTACCAACACATCCACGACGTCCCGCCTGTGCCGTCAAGTGCCCGACCCGAGATCAAGGTCGATCTCGACGCCGTCGTGCTCCGTCTCCTGGCCAAGGATCCAACCGACCGGCCGGCGACAGCCGCTGACGCGCATCAGGAGCTACTCGCGGTGATGGACCAGTCCGCCCTTGCTGACACGCGGGTGCTGCCCGCACTCAACCAACCCTCCGGCGACGAGCAGTCCGGCCGGACGCGGGTCCCGGTCGCAGCCATCGCTGTCGCCGCCTGCCTTTTGGCCGTCGCGGCCGGGGCTGCCCTTTTCGTGGACCGCCAGGGCGGCGGGACGCCAGCGTCAGGCGGGTCACCAACCCCCTCGGCCGCGTCGCCGTCCACGCCTCCCTCACCAACCCCCTCGGCCACGCCGCCGTCCACGCCGTCCACGACCGCGCTCGTAGTGCCGCGCGCCACCACTCCCGTCGGGGCGTTGGCCGCCTTCCGGACCGTCCTCCTGTCTGCGCGACGAACAGCCCAACTCGACGCTCAATCCGCCGAGCAACTCTTCACATCCGCCGATGCCGTGGCGAAAGCTCTGGAACAGGGCAAGGGCAAATCCGCTGTCCCCCGGTCCCAGAGCCTGGTAGCCCTCGTGAGCAATCTGGTCGACAACGGTCAGGTCGGGCCCGCCGCTGCCGAACCACTGGAACAAGCCGCCACCCAGTTGCTCCGGTTGGTCACCGACTCTCGATAGCCGCAAACACTGGCCAGACTGTGCAGTCCCACCTCTCGCGTGCGTGCTCCCTGACAGCTGCTGCTAGCGCCTCGCCGGCAGCAACAAACTCTGCGGCGCCGGCCTGCGTCCAAGGGGTGAAGTCTTCGTCGTAGTCATCATCTGCGTCCACCCGGCGAACCCTAGGTCGCCTTCTAGCGACGGGGCGGGACACGCGAGCTGCACGATTGAATCGATCAAGGCGCCGTGCTTGCGATAGACATCATCCCTCTTGAGGCAAGGAGGACCGTGAAGTCGGACTACCAGGTCGTGGTCATCGGCGGGGGCATCGTGGGCTGCAGCCTGCTCTACCACTTGACCCTCAAGGGCTGGACCGACGTGGCAGTCATCGAGCGCGCTGAGCTCACGGCCGGGTCGAGCTGGCACGCTGCCGGCGGCTTTCACGCCATCAATAGCGACGCGCGTATCGCTGCCCTGCAGCAGTATTCGATCGGTCTCTATCCACAGGTCGAGGCCGAGAGCGGTGTCAGCATCGGGCTCAAGATGACCGGCGGCATCGAGCTCGCCAGCACCCAGGAACGCATGCAGTGGCTGCGGGCAGAATTGGAGTGGCACGCCATGCTCGGCCACGACGAAGCGCGGCTCGTTGACGTCGAGGAGATCGTCGACCTGGTGCCCATCGTCGACCCGGCCGGCCTCGTCGGCGGGCTGTTCGACCCGCTCGAGGGCAACCTCGATCCCAACGGCGCGACGCACGCTTTCGCCGCGGCTGCCCGCGGCCGGGGCGCGGACGTCGTCCTGCGCAACCGAGTGGTCGACATCTCCCGCACGAGCGACGGTCGGTGGCGCCTCGACACCGAGCGGGGACTCGTTCTCGCCGACCACGTGGTCAACGCAGCCGGGCTGTGGGCACGCAACGTTGGGCGCATGGTCGGCGTCGACCATCCGGTCACCCCGATGCAGCACCACTACCTCGTCACTGATTCCGTGCCCGAGATCGCGGCCCTCACGCACGTCATGCCCGCGGTCACCGACATGGAAGGCTTCACCTATCTGCAGCGAGAACAGGATGGCGTCATCCTCGGCGTCTACGAGGAGAACCCCAAGCACTGGAAGACCGAAGGGGCTGACTGGGACTTCGGTTTGACTCTCTTCCCGCCGGACATCGAGCGCATCAGCAGAGAACTCCAGATGGGCTTCGCGCGGTTCCCCGCCTTGGAGCGCGCCGGGATCAAGCGCTGGGTCAACGGCGCGTTCACCTTCACCCCTGATGGCAATCCGCTTGTCGGGCCGGTGCGCGGGCTCCCCGGCTACTGGGCGGCGTGCGGTGTGATGGCCGGGTTCTCCCAGGGCGCAGCGATCGGGCTGGCCTTGTCGAACTGGATCGTTGACGGCGACCCGGGCGACGACGTGTTTGCTATGGACGTCGCGCGCTTCGGCGATTACGCCGCCGACGACGACTACTTGAGGGCGACGACGGCGCAGTTCTACGCCCGTCGCTTCGTCATTGCCTACCCCAACGAGCAACTGCCGGCTGGCCGACCGGTCCACACAACACCGGCCCACGACTTGCTGGTGGCCGAGGGTGCCGTGCATGACGTGACCTGGGGCCTCGAGGTCCCGCAGTACTTCGCCCACAAGCAACCGAACTTCGCCGAGACGCCTTCGCTGGGTCGCAACAACGCGTTCGGGTTCGTCGCCGATGAGGTGGCGGCGGTGCGTACGGCCGTCGGTGCTTATGAAACGGGCGTCTATGCACGCTATGAGGTCAGCGGCCCGTCGGCGTATGCGTGGCTCGACCGCCTCCTCGCCTCACGACTTCCTGAGGTCGGCCGCATCCGGCTCGCGCCGATGCTGCACCCGAACGGCACGCTGCGTGGTGACCTCACGGTGTCGAGGATCGACGACGACCGGTTCTGGCTCGTCGGCTCCTACTACCTTCAGGAATGGCACCAGCGCTGGTTCGAACAGCAGCTGCCGCCCAGCGGTGTCCGGATCGAGAACCTCACCGATCGCTGGCTCGGGTTCGCGATCTCCGGGCCGTCAGCGCGTGAGTTGCTCGCGCGTGTCACCGATAGGCGCGTTGACGATGAGGCCATCCCGTTTATGTCGTGTGGGATGCTCGATATCGAAGGAACGAGGGCACACGTGGGCCGCATCTCCCTGACGGGGGAGCTCGGGTACGAACTCACCGTGCCTGCAGACAACCAGGTCGCGTTGTGGAAAAACCTGCGGGAAGCAGGTGCTGATCTGGGCCTGCGAGCGATCGGGGACCGAGCCGTCGACAGCCTCCGCCTAGAGAAGGGCTACGGCGTCTGGTCGAGGGAATACACCCAGGCCTTCACGGCTGTCGCGTCGGGTCTCGACCGGTTCATCGCCTGGGACAAGGGGCACTTCTTAGGGCGGGACGCTGCACTCCGCGAGCGGGACACCGGTCCTGACCAGCGGCTGGTGCTGATCGCGGTGGATGCTGACGATGCCGATGCTCTCGGAGACGAACCGGTATGGCGCGAAGGGCGCGTCGTCGGGTTCGTGACGTCGGGCGCATACGGCCACCACGTCGAACGAAGCCTGGCGCTGGCCTACCTCGGGGCCGAGCACGCTGTGGCCGGAGCTGACGTTGCCGTGTCAGTGGTGGGCGATCGGCGACCGGGCGTCATCCTCGCGGAGGCGCCCTACGACCCCTCCGGTTCTCGACTGCGAGGCTGAGCGACCGGCTGAGCCCCTGGGCGGTGGCGTCAGTCGTTGGTCAGGAACGGTTCTCTTCGACGACCTTCTTGGCCAGGAAGAACGGCAAGATGAAGGCGGCGATCGCACCAGCCAGCCACACGATCAGGGTTGCCAGGATCCAGGTCGACAGGCCGGTGATCTTGAGGCCTTCGGAGATGATGCTCGTGATGAACAGCGCGACGAAGGTCGAGATGAGACCAACCCCGCCGATGAATGCGTTGGCGTTCTTGTGCACCCCCTTCAAGATCAGCGGGGACAGGATTGCCTGGATGAGGGCGAAGATGATCGCCACGAAGATGTAGGACGTGATGGCGATGCTGAAGCCGTCCAGGAGCAGGTCGGCGACCGCCAGGCCGACAAGAGCCGACAAGAAGAAGATCGCGGTGTTGATGAGGAATCTGATCATGCGATGAGCCTAGACGCCGGCGCCGTGCCCTGTCGGGATGTTGCGTGGGCCGGCTCCCAGCTCAGTCCACCCAGTCGAGGGTGCGGGTGACGGCCTTCTTCCATTCGGCGTACAGACGCTCGCGCTCGGTCTCGGACATCTGGGGCAGCCAGCGTCGATCCTCGGCCCAGTTCGAGCGGAGGTCGTCTTCCCCGCTCCAGAACCCTACGGCGAGTCCGGCCGCGTAGGCCGCCCCAAGGGCCGTGGTTTCGGGGACCTTCGGCCTGATGACGGGAACGCCGAGGATGTCGGCCTGGAACTGCATCAGCAGTTCGTTGGCCACCATGCCGCCGTCGACCTTGACGGCTGTGAGCGCCACCCCTGAGTCCGCGTTCATCGCCTCGATGACCTCGCGCGACTGGAAGGCCGCCGCCTCCAACGCTGCTCGGGCCAGGTGTCCCTTGTTGACGAACCGGGTGAGACCGACGATGACCCCGCGGGCATCGGCGCGCCAGTGTGGGGCAAACAGCCCCGAGAATGCGGGCACGATGTAGGCGCCACCGTTGTCGTCGACCGTGCGAGCCAGAGCCTCGATCTCTGAGGCGTTCGAGACGAGCCCGATGTTGTCACGCAGCCACTGGATCAACGATCCGGTGACGGCGACAGAGCCTTCGAGGGCATAAACCGGTGCTCGGTCGCCGAGCTGGTAGGCCACCGTGGTCAGCAAGCCGTTCTTGCTCAGCACCTTGTCCTCGCCGGTGTTGAGCAGGACGAAGTTGCCCGTTCCGTAGGTGTTCTTCGCCTCGCCCGGAGACAGACAGGCCTGGCCGAACAGGGCAGCCTGCTGATCCCCGAGGATCCCGGCGATGGGCACGCCGGCCAGCGCCGACCGCTGGCTGGCCAGGCCGTAGACCTCCGACGAGGACACGATGGTCGGCAGCATCGACAGCGGGATGCCCATCTCGGCCGCGATCTCGGGGTCCCATTGAAGAGTGTCGAGATCCATGAGCAGGGTTCTCGAGGCGTTGGTCGGATCAGTGACGTGAACGCCGCTGGTCACGCTGCCGGTGAGCCGGTAGGTGATCCAGGTATCCATCGTTCCGAACATCAGCTCGCCGTTCTCGGCCCGAGCTCGTGCTCCCGGCACGTTGTCGAGGAGCCAGCGGATCTTCGGGCCGGCGAAGTAAGTCGCCAGAGGCAAGCCCGTGCGCTCCGTGTAACGAGTGGCGCCACCACCAAGGGCACCTAGCTCCTCGCAGATGGCCGAGGTTCTGGTGTCCTGCCAGACGATCGCGTTAGCGATCGGCTCGCCAGTCGCGCGGTCCCACACCACGGTGGTCTCGCGCTGGTTGGTGATGCCGATCGCAGCCACCGACTCCTTGGTCGCGTCGACCTTGGCCAGGACACCGGCGATGACGATGCGGGTGTTCTCCCAGATCTCCATCGCGTCGTGCTCGACCCAGCCGGCCCGAGGGAAGATCTGGCGATGCTCCACCTGCTCGGTGGCGACCGGGGTGCCGGTGTAGTCGAACAGGATGCAGCGGCTGGACGTCGTCCCCTGGTCGATGGACGCGATGTAGCGGGGGTGGGTCATGGGGTGAGTCTCATCCTCCGACAGCCTCGAACATGAGCGCGGCGAAGGCGCCGCCGATCAACGGACCGACGATAGGGACCCAGGCGTAGCCCCATGCGGCCGTGCCCTTGCCACGAATGGGGAGCAGTGCATAGACCATACGGGGCCCGAAGTCGCGGGCTGGATTGATGGCGTAGCCCGTCGGTCCACCCAGCGATGAACCGATCGCGATCACGGCGAACGCGACCCCGGCGTAGCCCAAGGCGCTGTTGCCAAAGACCGGACTCGAGTCGCCGGTGCCAGCCTGAAACGGTGAGCTCTGCAGCACCCAGTAGACGAGCACGAACGTGGCGATTGCCTCGGTCACCATGTTCCACACCGGCGCGCGGACCGCTGCTGAAGTGAAGAAGATCCCACCCGTCCCGCCCGGATCGTCGTGGGTGTCGAACTGTTTCTTGTACGCCAGGTAGGCCAGCAGGGCGCCGGTCATGGCGCCGGCCACCTGCGCCGCGATGAACCAGGGAACCTGGTCCCAGGGAACGCTTCCGGTGATGGCCAGCGCAAAGGTGACTGCCGGGTTCAGCTGTGCGCCGGACCGCCACGCGACGCTGGCTCCGACGAAGACGGCGAAGCCCCAGCCCAGGGAGACCAGCAACCAGTCCCGCCCGTGGCCGAAGGATCGGGTCAGCGTGGTGTTTGCGCTCACCCCGATTCCCAGCAGCAGGAGCAAGGTCGTACCCATGAATTCGCTGAACAGGATGCCGGTCCCCGAGAGATCGCCCATGTCCTGACCGTAGCCCCGCGGCCTCGCAGCGCGCGCGGATCGTGAGGTGCACAGACCGGCTAGCGCTCGGAGCGACGCTGGCTACCAGAAACCGTTGATCGGCGGGCCGTATGTCAAACAGACACCCACTGACGTCGCCCCAACGAACATCGCGACCAGCCCGACGGCGACCGCTCGCTGCCACAGGCGCCGCTCGCCGGGCATCGAGGGCGGCATGTAGATCATCGGCAGCGCCGAGCTCCCCCGCAGTTCCAGCCAGTACGGGTCGACAACGGCGTCTCCGTCGGCGGCGGGCACGTCGGCAAAGCTCGCTGCGGGATCGGTCTGGCCGGTCTGATCCGCCATCAGGTCGCTCATTGCTCCAGTGTCGCGCGTCTCCGTGCGCACGGCAACGGCGCGCCCGGGCGGCAGGGTTGACGTGACTCAACCGTAAGACCCAGGGACACTTCCGGGATGTCGACGATGCGTCACGTCCCCCGACAGATCCTTGCTGGGGCTCTGGTCGCCACCGTCGTCTTCCTCGCCGCACCGGCTGCACCGGCCGGCGCGGCACCTCCACCCGGGCCCGGTCCCGGCGGCGCGATAGCGCCGCTCGACCTCAATCGACAGATCGCCGCAGATCTGCGCGCGCGCTTGACGAACCCTCGGCTCGGCGACGATGTCGCGATCCAGGTGCGCACGCCCGACGGATCGGGAGTGATCTTCACCTCGCAGTCGACGGAGGCGCAGATGCCGGCGTCCAACATGAAGCTGGTCACTGGCCTTGGAGCTCTGACCTCCTTGGGAGCCGATCGGATCCTGACGACGCGCGTCGCACTTCGTGCCAGCGGCACCGGGATCGTTCTGGTCGGGGGCGGCGACCCACTGCTCTCAAGCAGCAACCTCGACGTGCTCGCGAGCCGTACCGTCGCGGCACTCACAGCAGCGGCGGGCGGAGTGGCGCCGACGACGGCCCGCCTGTTCATCAACGACAGCCTGTTCTCCGACGGCACGCGTGCGCCTGGTTGGCTGAGCACCTATGTGCCGGGCGAAGTGACGTACGTACGGGCGCTAGGCCGTCACGGGATCCTCGTGACCGACACGGCGGCGGATGCGGGAGCGTACTTCGCCTCCCGCCTCAAGGCCCGCGGCGTGGCAGTCACGTACGAAGGTCGAGGTGCTGGGTCCTTGGGCGCCACGGTCGCCAGCATCGATGGGCACGACGTCGGGGACGCGGTGTCGGTGATGCTTCGGGACAGCGACAACCAGGTGGCAGAGACGTTGTTCCGCCACGTCGCCTTGGCGCACGGTCAGCCGGCTACCTGGGCCGGTGGGTCCGCCGCGGCCCGCGCGGTGCTGGTCGAGAATGGAATCCCGACAACGAGCCTCGTGCTCTTGGACGGCAGTGGCTTGTCCAGGTCGGACCGATTGACCGCGACGTCGATGGCTCGGCTGATGGCGTTGGTGCAAAGCGGTGAGGATGCTTCGCTGGACGGCTTTGTGGGGTGGTTGCCGGTGGCCGGTCGTACCGGCACCTTGGCCGCTGGGAACTCCCGTTTCACCACGAGTCCGAGCAAGTGCGCCGCCGGCAAGGTCTATGCGAAGACCGGGACGCTGACCGGTGCCATCGCCTTGTCGGGAACGGCGCGAGGGTGGGACGGCAGCAGCCGCGCCTTCTCGATCATCGTCAACCGCCCACCGACCTCTCGCTACAGCGTGCTCACGATCCGGCAGGCCATCGACGGTCTGGCGGCGACGATCACCGGTTGCTGGTAGCAGGCTGCTGCATTCAGGTCGTCGTGGTTGGTGGTTCGTCGACAGCCGTTCCTGGTCCAGTCGCGGGGACGGGGCGCCGATGAGGCTGATGGGGGGTCCGACGGCGCGGGAGGCGACACCATGCTCACCTGGGTGGCGCTGGGCCTTGCCGCGGGTGCGGTGGCGGTGGTCGCCCGTTGGGCGCTTGGCCGCTACGACTCCCTCGGTCGCAGACGTTCCTTTCCAGTGGTGGCCTTGCTACTGCTCGCCGTGCCGGCAGTCGCGGCGGCAACTCCGGGAGTGTTGCGGTGGCGGGAGGAGCGGGCGCTCGAGTCGGCCGCCTCGCGGTTGGTCGGTTTCCCCGTCGAGGTCAACTGCCAGTCCTTCGGCGGAGCCTTTGTGGATGCGGGAGCGGAGCTTGGGTACGTCGCCTACGGCTTGGACGGCGTGCCCGAACGCCGCACGCTGATCAAGTACGAGGCGTGCGCCAACCTGCGGGCCTACCTCGGGTCGGACAAGGCCTCGCCCACCCTCGATCAGGTGGTCGCCGTGCACGTCCTGACCCACGAGGCGATGCACATGGCGGGGCTCACGGTGGAGGCCGCGGCCGAGTGCGCGGCGATTCAACGCGATGCGGTGATGGCCGGGCTGCTAGGCGCCGATCCGGCTGAGGCGGCGGCGCTGGCGCAGACGTACTGGCGGACGGTCTATCCGCGGATGCCCGAGGAGTACGTGACCGGTGATTGCCGTCGGGGCGGTCGCCTCGACGAGCGCCTCGCGGACGCCCCGTGGACGGTCCCCGCCGGGGGATGAGTGCCCGAAACCCCGCTAAGTAGGGGGGGGAAGGGGTCCTTGCACCACTACGTCAGGCGCCGCCTTGGAGGATGAGGGCGGGCTGGATGGCCTCCCACCTGGCGATCTCGCAGCCATTGGTGCGGCTGAGGGATGCGTTAACCGGCTCTCCGTCGAACGTCCCCGTGACCGTGGCGGTCTGGGCGCCCCCGTAGATCTCGGTGCACGCCAGGTTCTTGTCCACCGGCTTGAACGGGTCCTCGGCTGAGGCCAGCGAGGCGCACGCGGCCGCCGGGTCCGGGTGGTTGCCACCTGCCGGCTCGCAGGTGAGGGTCCAGGTTTGGGGCGTGGAGTCCGGTCCGTCCGTCACCGCGATGGTCAGCGTCGTGGCCCCGGCTCCATCGCCTCCGGCGGGAGTGCTCGCCGAAGGCGAGAAGCTGGTGCCAGGCGCTGAAGCGCCTTGTGACCCGCAGGCGGCCAGCGCAGCGACAGTGAGAACAGCGATGGCTGACGTCCCGAGCAAACGGTGAGGTCTCATGCCGCTGAGACTGTCAGCGCCCCCCATCGGTTCCCTCGTGCGAGGACCAGACGTGGTGGCTCCAGGGTGCGAGGTCGACGAAGAGGCCGTGGGCGGCCAGGTCGTCGCCGTCGCGGTCGTACGTCGTCCCGTCGAGGGCGTCCACGAACGACCACTGCCGCCCGGCCAGGGCAGCGTCCAGGGCATCTCCCAGCTCGACGACGCCCTGTGCAGGGGAGTCGGAGATGTTGACGACCACGACCGAGAGCTGCCGCTCCGACTGCCAGGTCCAGGCGATCAAGGACTCGTGGCTTTCGTTGTCCGGCCAGCCGGATATCTCGAGCAGGAACCAGGTCCCGTCCAGCCCCCGCACTGACGGGGCCACAGCGATGAGCCGGCTAAGGAACGTCCGGGTCTCAGCGGATTCTGGCTCCTCGGGCCGCCGCCCGAGGAACACCGGCAGCCGCACCTGTCGCCCGTCGAGCTGACCCTCGTGCCACAACGTCGCACCGGGCAAGGTGGCCAACGCGACTGATGCAGCGCGAGCCCGACCCGCTGGCTGAAGCGCGCTCGCGGCCCGTGGTTCGTCGTGGTTCTCCAAGAACCGCACCGTCTTTGCGTTGGTCGCGTCCATCCTCGCCAGGTGGGCGCGAATCTCACCGGCTGACCCGGTGAGCAGCCGGTCATAGAGCGTCTTGTCGTAGCAGGCGTCGAATCCCTGCGCGAGGAGGTCGGGCTCGCGACCCCAGTACGCCTCGGCGACCACTACGAAGGACGGCTGGTCGAGCCGGACGGCAGCCAGAACCTCAATCCACAGTGGGGTTCCCAGCGGTTCGCCCACCCGTTCGCCCCAGGTGGCGGCGAAGACGTCGTCGAGAAGGAGCATCGCCATGTCGCAACGCACGCCATCAGCCTGCTCGGCGATATCGATGAGGGTCCGCGCGAGAAATGTCCGTGCCGAAGGGGCGAACGCGTTGAGCTGCACCACGTCGGGCCAGGGCGGGAAGTACGGGTCACGCGCCCGCGCAACCACCACCGAACTGTCGCCCGAGGTGATCTCGAAGAAGCCCGCGGGGTCGTTCGCCAAGTCCTCGGCGCTGCCGAGCACGAACGCGGTGGGGCGCTGCACCAGGAGCTGATGGTCGGGAGCCACGTGGTTAGGCACCAGGTCCACGAGCAGGCGTGCGCCGCGTTCGGCGAGTGCCGTACGGGCTGCTGCCAACCCCTCGCGTCCCCCGAGCTCGGGGTCGCAGACGTAGTCCCGGACGGAGTACGGCGAACCGAGCACGTCGTCCTCGATCCAGCCTGGCAGGGCCTCGTCCCAGGAGCGTCGAAGCTCCTCGTTGTCGAGTGCGACGGCACGGCCGGCGGGGCTGCGGGTCCAGACCCCCATCAGCCACACGCAATCGACCCCGTCACCGACGACGGCATCCCACTCGGCAGCAGGGACCTGAGCAAGGGTCAGGGGTCGCCCCACCCGCATCGACACTTCGCGCAGCCACACCAAGGTGTTGACTTCGTAGACGCACGCGGGCAGCAGTGGTCCCAGGTCGGGTGGGCCGGGGGCGCGGTGTCTCACGCCTCCATCATGACCCGGCCCGCGGACGGCGCAGGATCATGTCGGCAACCAGGGCTGTCCAGCCGGTCTGGTGGGAGGCACCGAGCCCATAGCCGTGATCCCCGTCGAAGTACTCGAAGAAGGAGATCCCTTCCGACCACCGGGGGTCGGTGCGGAAGCGCTCGATGTTCCCGTAGGACGGGAGGCCATCAGCCCCGGGCAGGAACAGCGAAACCAGCCGGCCTCGGAGCTCGGCTGCCACGTCGCCCAGGTGCATCTCGTTCCCGGACCCGGTCGGGCACTCCACGACGAAATCGTCGCCCAGGTATCCGTGGTAGCGCTCCAGGGCCTCGACGACCAGGTGGTTCACGGGGAACCAGACTGGTCCTCGCCAGTTGGAGTTGCCGCCGTACATCGAGGTTTGCGACTCAGCGGGCTCGTACCCGACGGTGAAGGTCTGGCCATCGACGTCGACCGAGAAAGGTTCGTCCTTGTGACGCTTGGAAAGGGACCGGATGCCGAACGGCGACAGCATCCCGTCCTCGTCGAGGACCTCCGTCAGCACTCTGCGCAGCCGCTCCGGATCGACCGTGCTGAGCAGCACCGTGTCCTTGCCCGGCATTCGCTGGATGAACCCGCAGGAGTCAAAGGTCGCCTCATCGATGCCACGCCGTGCCAGGAAATCGGCAAACCGTTTACGCAGCCGGGTGCCGGGCAACGTCCGCGCGGCTGGAACCTCGATGGCCGCCAGGACCGGGATGACTCCGACGAGAGACTTCACGCGCAGCGGCGTACGGCTGCCGTCCGCGGCGACGAGCTGGTCGTAGAAGAATCCGTCCGCCGGATCCCACAGACCGCTGTCGTTGATGCCCTCGGTGATCATCACGAAGTGCTCGAAGAACTTGGTTGCGAGGTCCTCATAGACCTCGTCGTGGTCGGTGAGGGTCAAGGCAATTCTGAGCATCGTCAGCGCATAGAACGCCATCCACGCGGTGCCGTCGGTCTGGTCGAGCCGGGTGCCTGGCGGCAGGTGTGAGCGGTCGACGGCCCCGATGTTGTCGAGCCCCAGGAAACCGCCCTCGAAGACGTTGTTGCCTTCGGGGTCGACCCGGTTGACCCACCAGGTGAAGTTCAGCAGCAGCTTCTGGAAAACCCGTTCGAGGAATGCATGGTCGGTGGCCCCATCGATGCGGAAGACCTCGAGGGCGGCCCAGGCGTGCACCGGGGGGTTGACATCGTCGAAGGACCACTCGTACGCCGGGATCGCGCCGTTGGGGTGCATGAACCATTCACGGCACATGAGGAGCAGCTGGTACTTCGCGAACGCTGGCCCGATGTGCGCAACCGCAACCGTCTGGAAGGCGAGGTCCCACGCCGCGAACCAGGGGTACTCCCACGGGTCCGGCATCGAGAGGATGTCGTAGGCGTCGAAGTGCCGCCAGCCCGCGTTGCGCCCGTGCTTTCGGCCCTCCGGGGGCGGAGGTGATCCCGGGTCGCCGTCCAGCCACAGCGGAAGGTCGTAGCGGTAGAACTGCTTGCCCCAGACCAAACCAGCGAGCGCTTGCCTGACGACGCGCGCCTCTGCTGCTGAGGTGTCGCCCGGCACGAGGTTGGCGTAGAACTCATCTGCCTCGGCCTCCCGGTCGGTGAGGATCTCATCGAACCGGGCGCCGGACCAGTCGGCGACGTAGGGGTCACCGTCGCTGGGCGACCACAGCCGCAGCCGTAGCTCTCGAGTCTCGCCCGCCGGGACCTCCAGCTGGTACCACCAGGCGGACTTGGTGCCTGTCTGGTCGGGGTTGACTGTCGCAGCCCCCGAAATCACGTGGTCGTTGATGCCGTCCTTGGGACAAGCCAGCCCGTCGTCGCGGCCAAAGACTCGCTGCGCGTTCGTGGCGTTGTCGCAGAACAACGCCGAGGGCCGTACGCCTTCCGGTCCTGCCGCCGCGGCGAGTCGGTAGGTGCCGGCTCTCGGGTGCTCAGCCACGAGGTCGCCGTGTTGGCCGTCTTCTAGGCGGATCTGTGGAGCTTCAGTGCGGACCCCCCACGACCAGGTGTCGCGAAACCACAGATGGGGCAGCACATGCAGGGTCGCTGCCTCGGGTCCTTCGTTCGTGACGCGGATCTGCAGATAGAGATCGGTCGGGTCGGCCTTGGCGTAGGTCGCCTCGATCTTCCAGTAGCGGTCCTCGTCGAAGATGCCGGTGTCGAGCAGCTCGTACTCCGGCTGGTTGCGGTCGCGGCCTGCGTTCTCGCGGACGAGGTCTTCATAGGGGAACTCCCCTTGGGGGTAGTGGTAGCGCCACTTGAGGAAGGAGTGGCTCGGCGTCGCGTCCAGATACCACCAGTACTCCTTGGCGTCCTCGCCGTGATTTCCCTCGGGACCGCCCAGGCCAAAGATCCGTTCCTTGAGGATCGGGTCCTTGCCATTCCAGAATGCCAGTGCGAAACAGAGGTCCTGGCGCATCGTCGACAGTCCCGCCAGGCCGTCTTCGTTCCACCTGTACGCCCGCGACCGGGCATGGTCGTGCGGGAAGTACCCCCACGCGTCGCCATCCGCGCTGTAGTCCTCGCGCACCGATCCCCAGGCACGTTCCGACAAGTACGGCCCCCAGGTCCACCAGGGTCCGGCCTCATCCAGGCTCGCCTCCGGGTGACCCACCGTCTCCATCCGGCGCAACTCGGCCCCTGGCTCCACGGTCGTCCTCCTGTCGTCCCAGATAGGCGACTCCTCAGCCGCTCCGGCCTCGCCCACCGGTCAGCCTGCCGGTGATGTGCGCCCCGCCGCCACCCCATCGCGCATTCGATGCCTCCACGATTCCTCGTGTTCATCTGAGCCGTTCCTCAGGTGCCCTCGCAGCCGCCTTCCACATCGCCTAGGGTCAGAGTCAACTGTCCGCTCGTAGCAGGAGAGGCCCCATGACGTTAGGTCCGTTGGAGATGGTCGTGATCGCGTTCCCGGAGGAGCGCATCGACCCCAAGGTCATCAGTGAGTTCGCTTCGGTTGTCGCAGGTGGTGCAGTCACCATCGTTGACCTGCTCGTTGTCCGCAAGGATGCGGCGGGTGAGGTGAGCGTCGATGAGTTCGACGTCGGAGACATCGACGGGCTTACGTTGAGCGAGAAGCTCGACCTCGTGTCGGCCGAGGATGCGGAAGCGGTCGGCGAAGGCCTGGACCCCGAGACCTGTGCCGCGGTCATTGTCTTTGAAATGACGTGGGCGAAGGCATTCGCGCACGCTGTTGGCGCGACCGGTGGCCTGGTGGCCTTCCGGATGTCCATCCCCTACGACGTCGCCGAGGCTGCAGCAGCCGCGGTCGGCGCCGACCTCTGACCAGAAGGAGAATCAGATGAGACGCGGACGACCTGGACTCGTGGGCATGGCAGCCCGTACGGCAGTGGTGGTAGGCACGGCTGGAGCCGTGAACAACCACCAGCAAAACAAGCAGGCGGCGAAGCAGCAGGGTGCTGCCGACGCCCAGCAGGAGGCATACGACGCCGGCGCTGCCGCCGCTCAGCAGCAGGCGATGCAGATGGCGCCTCCGCCGGCTCCAGCCGCCCCTGCGGCAGACCCGATGGTGGCCAAGCTCGAGGAGCTCGCCGATCTCAACAAGCGAGGGATCCTCTCCGACGAGGAGTTCGCCGCTGCGAAGGCCAAGGCGCTCGGGATCTAGTTCTTTCGCTCAGCTCGTTGGTTCAGCGGGACAGCCCTTGCCGGGAGGCGGGGGCTGTTCTGTTTGTTTGGGTCGCTCTGGTTCGCGCCGACACGGGGTGCCATCGGTATTCCCTGCGCGTTCTGCTTCACCGCGGCTTCGCCGCGTGTTCTCAACGAACGCTTCGGGAACACCGATGGCACCCAGTGTCGGCTCGGGCTCTTCGCTTTGCTGCGGGTTTGGGTTTGGTTCGGGTGGACGCCCGACACGTACGGTTGTGGGGTGAGCCAACACGTTCATTCGGCGCCGGCTGGGCAGGTGGCACGGCTGTGGGGGATTTCCGCCTTCGCTTTGGTCGCGGTTGTGGCATGCGTTGCGTTGGGGGCGTGGCAGTTCGATCGGGCTCGGTCGCGGGATACACCGACGACGGTGACGGATCCGATGTCGGTGGCGGCGGTGCCCATCCAGCTGGTGGTCCCCGCCGATGGTCGGGTGTCCCCCGGGGCGCAACCGGTGGCAGTGACAGCGGCCGGTCGCTATGACGTCGCGCAGCAGGTGCTCGTCCCTGGACGGGAGCAAGGTGGGGTTCCAGCGACGTACGTCGTCACGCCGCTCGTTCCCGCGCCAGGTCAGGGCGGCACGGCCGTGCTTGTCGTTCGCGGGTGGGTGCCGAGCGGGGAGGTGGCGGCTGGCCCCGCGGCACTGGTGCCGCCCTCGGGCGACGTGGTCTTGACGGGTTGGCTGGTGCCTTCGGAACCGTTGGAGGCTTCGCTGGTCGACCCGCTGACGCTGCCGCAGGGTCAGGTGGCCACGATCACGGCCGCCCGGATCGTCGGGCAGCTCGGCTATCCGGTCGTCGACGGATTCGTGGGACTCGTGTCTGAGGAAGCGACGGGCAATGACCAGCCGCCGGCACTCCCCGCCCCGGTCATCGTGACGCCGTTGCCCGTGCCAGAGATCGTGCCTGGCATCCGGTGGTCGCTGCAGAGCCTGGTCTATGCGGTCGAATGGTGGTTCTTTGGCCTGGTGGTCATCTGGATGGGGGTCCAGGCGCTACGGCTGGAGCGCGGCCGCCGCGAGGTCGGCGCGCTCGGTCCGGACCACGCGGGGCTCCACGAAGAACACAGCGAGCGGGATCGTGCCGGCCAGTGACACCCCCAAGATCTTGCCGATCGTCCAGCGGGCCATGAAGCCCAGCCCGAGCACGAGTACGACATAGACCATGAAGAGAAAGCCGTGGGCGGCTCCCACGACGGCGACCACCTCGGGCTTGTCGAACCGGTACTTCAGGGGCATGCCGATGAAGAACAGGATCACGAGCAGCACCCCGGTGACATAGGACATCACGCGGTAGCCGACGAAGGTCATCGCGCGCACGGGAGGGGCCTTTCGCTCAGGAGCTCGGGCTATGCCGAGTGCTCAGCTCCGTTTCTGAATCTAAGTATCGGTTGTCGACCTCGATGTCGAGGCGCCGGGTCCCGCCGCTCACGCCGGTGGGGGACGGAATCTGTCGCGGGCGGAGGCGAGGTCGGCTGGGGTGTCAACGTCCTCACTCGCACTCCACAGGTCTTCGACCACCAGGAACTGCACCCGGTCGAGCAGTGCGGACAGTGGGCGCCCGGCCGTGGCGTCCAGCGCCGTCAGGGCTGAGACGATCGAGGCGAGTCGCCAAGCGGAGAGCAGGGGCTGGAGCCGGCCGGAGCCATCTGTGAGGACCGCGCAGTCGGGTGCCGTACGTCCGTCGATGCTGTCGAGGGCTGCGAGCAGGGCCGGAATCGCTTGCCCTGACCACGGCATGTCCCCGCCGACTAGGACGACGACGTCCACCTCCTTCGGCACGGCGTCGACTCCGGCCTCTACAGCGCCCAATGGACCCGCATACGGCGGTGACTCGCGGACCCAGCCCACTGAGCGACGGGTCGGAATCTCCGGACCCACACAGATGATCACGGCGTCCTCTGGCAGTCCGTCAAGGGTGCGGTCCAGCAGCGCCCGCCCGTTGACGTCGGCTGAGAGCTTGTCCTGCGACAGCCGACGACCTCGTCCGCCTGCGGGGACGACAACGGCGAGGACGGTCACTCGCTCATCTTCGCGCGCCGCGGTATCGCCCGCTCAGGTGGACGAGGTGATGACTGACGTGGCGTGTTCCTCGACGGCACCATGGAGCTCGTCGAGCCAAGGCTCGTGCTCGGGTTTCATCAGGACTGATCGCAGGATCCGGCCACTCTCGACGTCGGGCGCGACCTCGGGTCGGCGTCGTCCCAAAGCGCGTGCCGTGACGCCGAACGTCGCGAGGAACACCGGGTCCTCGGCCGTCATCGCGCGACCCATGATGGCGACGCTCGCCGCATCGACGGCGCTCAAGGTGGTCAGCCGGGGGAGGTAGGAGACGATGTCGAGCTGCGGTGGCTGATAGACGGCGAGCACGTCCGACTCGTCGAGCAGCTCGGCCCAGCGGCGCGCGGCGCGAAGCCCGGGCCGGAGCACGGCGCCGAGGCCGTCCGGGGTGAGCGGAAGCACTTTGAGCGTTGCCCACAAGGCGGCCGCCGCCGCGCCTGCCCGTGAGCACTCGAGTGAGATTTCGCCGAGGTGCAACTCGTCGGACGTGAAGTAGGTGTAGGGCGACTCGTGGGCATAGAACCGGCCCACCGCTGGATCAGAGAACAACACTGCACCGCAGCCGTATGGCTGGAGCCCGTGCTTGTGCGGGTCGATGACGACCGAGTCGGCCAGCCGTACGGCTTGGAACGCAGCGGACGCCACCCCCTCATCACTGTCATCGGCCACGAGGCTGAAGAATCCGCCGTAGGCCGCGTCGACATGCACGCGGACGCCGTGCTCGCGGGCGAGCGCCACGATCTCGTGGACTGGGTCGACCGCGCCCAGGCCGGTTGTGCCCAAGGTGGCAACAACGGTGCCGACGCGGCCGGTGCTGAGCAGGTCGTTCAGCGCATCGAGATCCATCCGGCCGGCTGCGTCCGCAGGGACGGACTGCCCCTCCACGCCGAGCACGTGGCACATCCGCGCGTGGGTGTAGTGGGCCTCGGCGGAGAACGCGATCCCCTGGTCGGAGTGGCTCTCGCGAGCGACGAACAGCGCCTCGAGATTGCCGGTGGTGCCCGAGGAGGTGAGATGGCCCAGGTGCTCGCTGAAGCCAAACATGGTGGCGAGCTGAGCCACGACCTCCTTCTCCAGCGCTGCCGACGCTGGACCACCATCCAGCGCATGGTTGTTCGGGTTGATCAGCATCGTCGCGGTGTATGCCGCAACAGCGACTGGGTGTGGCGGCTTGAGCATCTGGGCGGCGTAGCGGGGGTGATGGAAGGGGTAGTTGGCTTGCAGTCGTTCGCCGAGCTCGGCCAGGGTCTCCTCGAGGGTTTCGCTGTCGAGGCGCAGGCTCGGGTGCGGCACCACCGGGCCGAAGGTGTCCTGCCACTCCCGGACCGGTCGTACGGCTGCCGTGATCAGGGCCACAACATCGTCGGTCATGTCGGCATCCTTGCGGGTTCGGCCAGCGAACTCGCAGGCGCCTAAGTATTACAGTTGACGGTCAAATCGTGCGATGATCTGTTACATGTTCGACGAAGGACAGTTGTACGCACCCGTCACCGTCGGCCCTGACGCCGCCGTCACGGTCCATCTCGGCGCGGACCACCCCGGGGTCGACGACCCCGTCTATCGCGAGCGGCGCAACGCTCTGGCTGCGCTGGCCCTGGCCTGGACTCCTGGTGAGCCCATCCCGCAGGCGCCGTACACCCCGCAGGAGCACGACGTCTGGGCTGAGGTATCCCGCGAGCTGACCGAGTTGCACCAGCGGCTGGCCTGCAGCCAGTACCTCGAAGGTGCCGCCCTGCTTCAGCTCCCCACCGATCGGGTCCCCCAGCTCGACGAGGTCACTGCGGGTCTCGCCGCCCTGACGGGATTCCGGTATGTGCCCGCTGCTGGGCTGGTCGACCTCCAGACGTTCTATGGGTCTCTTGCTGACTCGGTCTTCTACTCCACGCAGTACGTCCGGCATCACTCGGTGCCCCTCTACACCCCTGAGCCGGATGTCATCCACGAGGTGATCGGCCACGGCAACTGCCTGGCGCACTCGCGGTTCGCTGCTATCTATCGCTCGGCCGGGAAGGCTGCTCGTCGCGTCGAGACAGCCGAGGCTTTGGAATTCGTGTCCAAGGTCTTCTGGTTCTCCCTCGAGTTCGGTGTGCTGCGCGAGGCTGGTGTCGTCAAGACCTACGGCGCCGGGCTGCTCTCGTCTTACGGCGAGATCCAGCAGATCGCCCTTGCCGACCTGCGGTCCCTCGACATCTCTCGGATGGGCGTCCAGACCTACGACATCACCCACTACCAGCCGGTCCTCTTCTGCGCCGAGTCCTTTGACGAGGTGGAGGACGTGATCGGAGGGTTCTTCGACTCCATCGACGATGACGCCGTGGCCCGACTGATGTCCGTGGGCGTTCACTAGTCGTCCAGACTCTCTGATCGTTGCTCACGGTGCCGACGGGGGCTCTACGGCTAGGGTCCGCGGGGTGAACGGCCGATACCTCTACACCCTTGACGGGGCGGAGGTCCCCATCGAGGAGACCTTCACCCGTGACGGGGTTCAGTGGTCGGCTTGCCGTCGTACGGCCGACGTCACCCTCTCGGTCCAGGCCACGATGAGCAGCGACGGGGACCTGCTGAGCGCCCGGGTCGACTGGGTCGGGGTCGAGTCAGTCGGCGTCGACATTGCCCGACGGCAAGGCAGCCTGAGCTGGCTGGTCACCCGTACTGGGAGTTCGGAAAACGGCCCTCCTCCTTTGGCCGAGCACACGGTCCCGTCGAACGCGCACGCCTTCCTTCTCCTGCGCTGCTTCCAGGGCGCAACCGTCCGGACTCTCGCGGCTGCTGGTCATGGCGGAGCGCTGGTCGTCGTGCCAGACATCGCCGATCCGAGCCTCGTCGACCGACTCCTGACCCCCCGAGTCGACCGGCGACACGTCACCCGACTCGACGACGGGAGCTACCTCTATGTGGGCGGCTCCTACGACTCCGGGGCCACCTGCACGGTCGGTGCGGACGGGTTGCTGGAGCGCTACATCTGGGATCAGCCGGGGGTCGGTGTCTGGGATGTCCGGTTGCGGCGCAGAGACGTACCTCTGCCGTCATAGACTCTGGGTATGTCTCCAAAGGCGAAAGCGGCGCTCTTCATCGCGATTGCGTTGGCGTGGTTGGGCCTGGCGGCGGTCAGCCTGCTCAACGGCCAGTGGTTGGTCGCGCTAGTGGACGTGTTCGCGGCTTCGGTCATGGTGTTCTTCGGCTACCGGGCCACTCATCCGCCCGGGGGCACGGCCGAGGCCATCAAGCCGTTGCGCGCCCCCCGCCCGCCGCACTGACCCCACCCCTGCGTCCGACCCATGGGGGCCTATAGCCCTCGGTTGGTCGGACGCAGTGCTTGCTCTAGCTGGGCATCTCCGCTCCCTTGCGGGCATAGAACCAGTAGGTGATGGCGGTTCCCACGAGCGCGAAGACCGCGACGCCGACGAAGAACGGTGCCGGGGCAATCGAGGCGAGCAGTACACCGAAGATGAACGGGCCGAAGGCCGCGATGGCTGCGGTCCAGCCGATCACGCCACCGGCCTGACGCTGGGGGAAGATCATCGGCATCTGCTTGAAGGTGGAGGCATTCCCCACGCCGGTGAAGAAGAAGATCGTCATCATGCCCCAGAAGAACTTCGAGAAGTCATCCGATGAGGTGGGGTTGACGGTCGTCGATGTATAGGCGGCCGCGAGGGCGATGCCGAGGGTGGCCACGAGCGTCACCTTTGCTCCTCCGACCCGGTCAGCGATCGGACCGGCGATGATCCTGGCGGCGGACCCGATGAGCGCACCCCAGAAGACGTACTTGACGGCGTCGACTCCGCTTAGCCCGAAGACGTCACCACCGAACTCGTTCTTGATGATGAGCCCGAACTGCGCGGCGAGGCCGGAGAACGTCCCAAAGGTGACGACGTAGAGGACCGTCATCAGCCAGGTGTGCTTGTTGGAGAAGATGTCGAACTGGTCCCGAACGCCCCGCGCTTGGACGGGGACGCTGCGCAGAAGGGCCCAAGCCAGCACGGTTCCGACGATGATGAACGGCACCCAGATGTAGCCGGCGTTCTGGTACCAGACCTCCTTGTCGACGCCCTTCTTGACATCGACGAAGCGCTGCGAAGCGCCGATGATCGACAGCCCCACGATCCACGGGGTCACAAACTGCACGAGGCTGACGCCGAAGTTGCCGAGACCGGCTTGGAGGCCGAGGGCGGTTCCCTGCTTGGACTTCGGGAAGAAGTACGAAGTTGAGGGCATGAAGCCGGAGAAGGCGCCGCCACCGATGCCGGCGAGCGCGGCGAGGAAGATGAGCACGCCGTACGGCGTATCGGGGTTCTGCACCGCAAGACCCCAGCCGATCGCCGGGAGAACCAGCAGTGCCGACGTGATCGTCACCAGCTTGCGGGTGCCCATGAGCGGCGGCACGAAGGTCCAGATCAGCCGCATCGATCCGCCTGCCAGGCCGGGGATCGCCACGAGCCAGTAGAGCTGGCTCTTGCTGAGGTCGAAGCCGATGGAGTTGAGTTTCGGAGCGAGGGCGGAGACGAGGAACCACGTCGCAAAGGCGAGGACGAGGTTGAACGTGGTGACCCACAGGGTCTTCCACGCCCGGCCGGAGTCCCAGGTCGCTGCATCCTCCGGGTTCCAGCTGTCCAACCAGTCCGCGCCCTTGCGGGGAGCCGGCGCCATCGGTGCCTGCGGAGTTGCCATGTCAGTGAACCGTCCCGTCCGTTTTGGAGATGCCGACCGAGACCGGTTCGGCGGGGGTGTCGAGCTCGATGTTCTTGGTGTTCTGCGGGCTCCCGGCCTGCAGCATCCGGTGGATCGTGAGGTGCATCCAGATGAGAGCGATCGCAGTGACGATGAACAGCACGAGGAAGGTTGACTGCGGCATGCCGGTCCAGTCCGTCGCGTAGGCGAACAGCGGGGGGAGGAAGAAGCCGCCAAGCGCCCCGAGGCAGCCGACGAGCCCGCCGACGGCTCCCACATCGTGGGGGAAGTACTCGGGGATGTGCTTGAAGACTGCCGCCTTGCCGATGCCCATCGCGCAGCCGATCACGAAGAGCAGGGCCGTAAACGTCCAGAGGCCGACGCTCCATGGGAGCACGTCGTTGGTGGTGCCGTCGGGAAGAGTCAGGACGATATAGCCGTACGGCATCATCAGCACGCCGCTAGCGAGCAACATGGCGAGAAACGTGCCGTAGAGAACGCAACGCGCGCCGATTCGGTCGCTCATCCAACCGCCGAGCGGACGGAGCAGCGAGGCGGGGAAGATGAACAGGGCCGTGAAGAGCGCGGCATGCCACAGCTCCTGGTCGTAGACGTCGACGTAGTACTTCGGCATCCATGCGGCCAGGGCGACGTAGGCGCCGAAGGTGACGACGTAGTAGTAGCTGAAGCGCCACACGCGGGGCTGCTTGAGCGGCTGGAGCATGGCACGCGTCGTACGGCCGGCGCCGGGCTTGTGGTCGTGCTTCGGGGAGGCGAACCAGGTGATGGCCGCCATGCCCACGAGGAGTACGGCATACAGGAAGGCAACGAAACGCCACCCGCCCGGAACGAAGCCACCGAAGTAGCCAGCGGCCGGGATGATCGCGATGAGTCCTGGGCCGATGAACTTGGTCACCGACGCGCCAACGTTGCCGGCACCGAAGATGCCGAGCGCCAAGCCCTGGTGGTTGGGCGGCCACCAGGCCGCGACCCAGGCGATGCCGACGCTGAAGGCGTTGCCGGCGAACCCGACGAGGAAGGCGTAGACAAGCAGGGTTGTGTAACTCGTCGCGGTCGACACCAGATAGGCCGGGATGGCGGTCAGTGCGAGCATCGCGGTGAAGACGCGGCGGCCCCCAACCCGGTCGGTGAGGATGCCGGCGGGCAAGCGCCAGATCGCGCCGTTGAGGATCGCGACCGCGCTGATCCAGGAGAGCTGGACGTCGGTCAGCCCGAACTCTTTGCGGATCGGGATGCCGAGGACTCCGAACATCAACCAGACGGCGAACATCAGGGTGAAGGCCACGGTCGAGATGACCAGGACACGGATCTTGCCGGGTTCCTCGGCGACCACCGGCACTTCGTCCGATGCCATGACTGCGGTTGACATGACTCCCTCTCGCTGGATTCTGGGGGAACTTTACACTAATAAACCACAAAAGCGCTATTGACACCGTGTAAATAGCACAGGTCGTGTTTATGTGGTAGATGTAGACGCATGAGTTCCTCGGTTCCGCAGCCCTCGGTGGGTCGTGCCCTGGCGCGGATCAGTGAGCTGCGGGGGGTGCGGGACTCCGGCGCCCCCGTTGGACGCGGGGACTCGAGGTCGGCGATCCTGGCCTTCATCGAGGCGGGCGGAGACGTTGTCCGCGTTGAGGAAATCAGTGAGGGCGTCGGTCTGCACGTCAACACCGTGCGCGGGCACCTGGACGCGCTGCTGGCGGCGGGGCGCATCACCCGGATCCCTGACCAGAGGGCGAGCCGGGGCCGCCCGCACTGGCTCTACTCCGCGACTTCTGCCGCCTCGTTTCGGGAGCTAGGCCACGCGCTCGAGGTCGAACTGGACAGTTCGACCGCCCCGGAGGTCGCGCGGCGGGCCGCTGCTGGCTGGGCTCAGGCCTTCCCGGTCCCGAAGCCGGCTGCTTCAGTGGACGAGGCGGTCGACCAGGCGACGACCGCGCTGTCGGCCTTCGGCTTCGATGCCGTACGCAACCCGGTCGGCGACCAAGTGACCCTGCGCGCGTGTCCGTACGCCTCGATGGTGGAGGAGCAGCCAGTCATCTGCGACATCCATGCGGCTCTGCTCACCGAGGTCCTGGCTCGCACGGAGCAACCGGTGACCCTGGCTCGATTGGACGTCTGGCCACGCCCTGGGCTGTGCGTGGCTCATCTGAGTCGGCCCGACACCGACCCCGCCTGGTCCGTGGACCTTGCCCCTGTGGCTCGCCCTCGGTCGAAGCGGCGGAAGCGCGGCGCGTGAAGGGCCTGGCCCTGCCACCCCAGCACGGAGCGTGGGCGTTCTTGCTCGTCCCCCTTGCGGTCGGCTTCGCCTTCGGTGCTCCATGTGAAGTCCTTGCTCCGAAAGGCCGACGATCCGCGGTTCCATTGGGCAGACGTCGGCTACCACGGCGTGGTCTGCCTTCTCCTGGGGCTGTTCTCGCTCGGCTGATCGGCTTCGCGCCAGCGTTCGCCCGGGCCGTAGCGCTTCGCCCTGGTCTGCGGCCCGCCGCCATCGGGGCGGTCGAGACCGTGGTCTCCGGCGCAGTCGTGGTCGCCGCCTTCGTCGTGCTCTGAGCCAAAGTCCCCGCGCCTTAGCTGTGGCGTGTTAGCTGCTGCACGCCGTCAGGGTGCGCCACGTAGACGCTGGAAGTCAGTCCAAGGAACAGCCCGACCTCGACGACGCCTGCGCGGCGGAGCAGCGTGTCCAGCAGGCCGGCCTTGTCGGGGATCGGTCCGGTGGAGGCGTCGAGGATCCAGTTGCCCTCGTCCGTGACGTACGGCTGCCCCTCGCGGTGGCGCCATTCGACAGCAAATCCGAGGCTCTCGAGAAAGCGCGTCTCGGGCACACGACCCATCTGGACGACCTCGACCGGTAGATCGAAGTGGGTCCCCAGGGCTGGGCTCAGCTTGGCCGGGTCGACAACGATGGCCAGGCGGCGGCTGGCCTGGGCCACGAGCTTCTCCCTGAGGTGCGCCCCCCCGCCTCCCTTGATCAGGTCCAGGGCCGGGTCCACTTCGTCCGCGCCATCGATGGTCACGTCGAGGACTGGGTGGTCGTCGAAGGTCGTGAGCGGGATGCCGCAGGCTGCGGCTTCCCTGGCGCTCGCTTCGCTGGTCGCGATCCCAACGATGCCGACGAGCCGGCCGGAGGCGAGGTGCGCGCCGATCCGGCGGATCGCCCAGACGGCCGTCGAGCCGGTGCCTAGCCCCACGGCCGTACCGCTGCGCACGCAGTCGTCGACGGCCGCTTCGCCAGCGGCCTGCTTGGCAGCGGTCACGGCGGCGGTGTCGGTCACGATCGTGAGCGTACGGCCCGCGCGAGGCCGTGGGGCGGCACCGGCGCGGCCGGGAAGGCGCGGCTTTGCCTGGCCTGTCGGCGCCCGGGTACCCTCGACCGGCGGTCACCGGAGTCCTTCTCGGTTGCCGCGAGGAGGCGTCGCCTAGCCCGGCCTATGGCGCCGCACTGCTAATGCGGTTTGGGTCTCAAGCCCATCGAGGGTTCAAATCC
>JANPBY010000155.1:0-3196 GCA_031430645.1 Actinomycetes bacterium | reverse complement strand
TACATCACCAAGAAGAACCGGCGCAACGATCCCGACCGGATCGAGCTGAAGAAGTTCTGCCCCAACTGCAACAGCCACCTGGCGCACCGCGAGACCCGCTGACGGCAGGCACTCGCCCCCACTCATCGACGATGGCCGCTCCCCAGAGGTGGGGGGCGGCCTTCGTGCGTTAGCGTCGAGCCTCGCGGATCCGAACCCGGGAGGTCCGCTGGTGACAGGAGCAGACGTGGGACGGCTGGACGACAAGGTCGCGATCGTGACCGGTGCCGCGCGGGGCATCGGCCGAGCCACCGCGCTGCGCCTGGCGCGCGACGGTGCCCACGTCATGGTCAACGACGTCGATGCCGACCCGGCCCACGAGACCGTCGAAGCGATCCGCGCCGAAGGTGGTTCAGCCGCCGTATGTCTCGCGAACACCGTCGAGCAGTCTCAGGCGCATGAGCTGGTCGCGGCCACCGTCGAGGCCTTCGGCAAGCTCGACATCGTGGTGAACAACGCAGGGATCACCCGCGACAAGATGTTTCACACGATGGACGACGAGCTCTTCGACTTCGTCCTCGACGTCAACTTAAAGACCGGCTTTCACACGACCCGCGCGGCGATGCCCTATCTGCGCGAGGTCGCCAAGGCCGAGATCGCCGCCAACGGAGCGGTCTCCTACCACCGCAAGATCACGTTCACGTCCTCGGTCGCTGCGCTGATGGGCAACGCGGGCCAGTACAACTACACCGCGGCCAAGGGCGCCATCATCGCCAGCACGAAGACCCTCGCCCGCGAGCTTGGGCCGTTCGGCATCAACGTCAACGCGGTTGCCCCCGGCTTCGTCGAGACCCGGTTGACCGCGGCCAAGACCGAGGGCTCGGACTTGGGCATCCCCGAGCAGATGCGCCAGCTATCGCTTGCGCTCATCTCCTTGGGGCGCTTCGGGCAGCCGGAGGACATCGCGAACGTGCACGCCTTCCTGGTATCGCCGGACTCAGACTTCATCAGCGGAGTGACCATCCCGGTCACTGGCGGCCAGCTGGGCGGTATGTGATGGCTCTGAACCAGGAGTACATCGGCCGGGCGTACCCTCCCGGCGACCCCTACGAGGTGAGCCGGGAAAAGATCCGTGAGTTCGCCGACGCGATCAGCGACCCCAACCCGGTCTATCGCGACCCCTCGGCAGCCCGAGCCTTGGGGCATGCCGACGTGATCGCACCGCCAACGTTCGCGATCATCGTGAGCATGCGGGCCTCCGCGGCCGCGATCCTCGACCCTGAACTCGGTCTGGACTACAGCCGGGTCGTTCACGGAGAGCAGCGGTTCGTCTTTGCCCGGCCGATCCGCGCAGCCGACCGGCTCGTGGCCACGTTGACGATCGAGAGCATCCGCACTGTGGCAGGCAACGACATCCTGGGGACCAGGGCTGAGATCGCCACCGAGGACGGCGAGCCCGTCGTGACGGCCTTCGCCACCATCGTCTCGCGCGGCCCGGAGGCTTGAGATGACCACATCCGAGGTCACCTTCGCCGGAGTCGAGGTCGGCACCCAGCTGCCGTCCCAGTCCTTCCCGATTCAACGGGTGAACCTCGTGATGTACGCGGGGGCCTCCGGTGACTTCAATGTCATCCATTGGAGCGAGCGCATCGCGACGTCGGTCGGCCTCCCCGACGTGATCGCCCACGGGATGCTCTCGATGGCCATGGCGGGACGGGTCGTCACCGACTGGGTGGGTGACCCCGGGGCTGTCGTTGAGTACGGCGTCCGCTTCACGCGTCCGGTCGTGGTGCCGGACGACGACCAGGGCGCGCTCCTCGAGGTGGCTGGCCAGGTCACCGACAAGCGCGAGGACGGCACCGTCGTCGTCGAGCTGACGGCTACCTCGGCTGGCTCCAAGGTATTGGCTCGAGCCCGCGCGGTCGTCCGGCTCGGCTGACCGGACGGGCGTGGTGGAAGAGCAGGGGCCGGTCGCACTCCGTGGCCTGACCACGCTCGGAGTGGGTGGCCCTTGTCGGCGCGTTCTCACAGCCCTTGACGACGCCGAGGTTGCCGAGGCGCTTCGACGGTGCGCAGCCGAAGAGGAGCCCGTCCTGGTCGTAGGGGCCGGGTCGAACCTGGTCGTGGCGGACTCGGGCTTCGCCGGGACGGTCCTGCGGCTCGCATCGCGCGGGGTCACGGTGTCCGCAGACGGTGCAGACCACGTGCAACTGGAGGTCGCGGCGGGTGAACCGTGGGACGACCTCGTGGAGCGTTCGCTCACCGAGGGCTGGTCGGGTTTCGAGGCCCTGTCAGGGATTCCCGGTCTCGTGGGCGCGACACCGGTCCAGAACGTGGGGGCCTATGGACAAGACATCGCCCAAACCGTCCTGGCGGTTCGGGCCTACGACCGCGAGCGCGACGTCGTGGTCGACCTCACCGGGCAGGAGTGCGGATTCGGGTATCGGACCTCGAGGTTCAAAGGCGTCGACCGATGGGTCGTGCTCGGGGTGACCTACCGTCTCGAACGCTCCGTGATGTCGGCGCCGGTGAGTTATGCCGAGCTTGCCAGGACCCTGGGCTCCAGCGTTGGTCGAGGCGTCCCCACCACCGCAGTCCGCGCGGCCGTCCTGGGACTGAGGAGAAGCAAGGGCATGGTGCTCGACCCCTCCGACCATGACACGACCAGCGTCGGGTCGTTCTTCACCAATCCCGTCCTGAGCGCCAATGCCTCGGATTTGCTGCCGCCTGACGCCCCGCGGTTCACCCAGTCAGATGGTCGGGTGAAGACCTCGGCTGCCTGGCTCATCGAGCGTGCGGGCTTCCCCCGCGGGTACGGCCACGGCGATGCGCGGATCTCGAGCAAGCACACCCTGGCGCTCACAAATCGGGGGTCGGCAACGGCCACCGAGGTTCTGGCGCTCGCGCGCGAGATCCGCGATGGCGTGCGCCGGGCTTTTGACGTGGAGCTGGTGGCCGAGCCGCGCCTGGTCGGCTGCGCCCTCTGATCGTCGCGTCCAGGCACTGTCGGTCGGGAAGTCTGGCCGGCACCCGCGTGTTGGCCCTGACATGGGAATCAAGCGGTTGAACCACGCAGTGCTGTTCGTGCGGGACGCGGGCCGCGCAGCGGCGTTCTACGTCGATGTCTTGGGCTTCGTCCCTGCGAGGGGGGAGGAGGCTGAGGTGCTTCCGGGCGCAGTCTTCCTCCGTGCTCCGGACTCGACCAACGACCATGACC
>JANPBY010000154.1:0-2176 GCA_031430645.1 Actinomycetes bacterium | reverse complement strand
CGTCCGCTCTCGACGCGGACACCGAAGGCGTGGAGGGTAAGACCTACGCCTGGGCCCCGGATGAGCTCGTGTCCGTCCTCGGTGAGACAGATGGTCGATGGGCCGCTGCATTGCTCCACGTGACGCGGGAAGGAACGTTCGAGCACGGTTCCTCGACCCTTCAGTTGCCAGTCGACCCCCCTGGGGGCGACGCCGACCGTTGGGCCGGCGTACGACGCCAGCTCCTGGCGGCCCGCGACGCGCGGCCACAGCCGGGCCGCGATGACAAGGTGGTCGCCGCGTGGAACGGGCTCGCGATCGCTGCCCTGGCCGAGGCCGGCGCTCTGCTCGACCGCCCCGACTGGATTGAGGCCGCGGCTGCCTGCGCCGACCTGCTGATTGCCGTGCATCTCGGAGCGGGTGAGCACGGCGACCGGCTCGTCCGCGTCTCGCGCGACGGCCGAGCCGGTCGCCATGCGGGCGTGCTCGAAGACCACGCCGACGTCGCAGAGGGTTTTCTCGCGCTGTATTCCGTCACCGGGGACGACGAGTGGCTGGCATTCGCGGGCGTCCTGCTCGACGTGGTGCTGGGCCATTTCCGGGACGGGCACGGCGGTTTCTATGACACAGCCGACGATGCGGAGAGCCTCGTACGCCGGCCCCAGGACCCCACCGACAACGCGACACCATCAGGCCCGGCCGCGGCGGCGGGTGCTTTGCTCACCTACGCAGCCCTGACTGGGTCAGAGGTCCATCGGTCGGCGGCCGAGGGTGCCTTAGGGGTGTACTCGGCCTTGGGCGCTCAGCACGCGCGCTTCGCGGGTTGGGGGCTGGCCGTCGCTGAGGCGCTGGCGGATGGGCCACAAGAGATAGCAGTCGTCGGATCCTCCAGCGATCCGATGACTGGGGCTCTGCGCAAGGTCGCGTTGTCGACCTCAGCTCCTGGGGCGGTCGTGGCCGTCGCCGACCCGGGTGACGTTCCGACCGTCCCGCTGCTCCGGGATCGGCCTCTGGTCGGCGGCGCTCCGGCGGCGTACGTCTGCCGGCAGTTCGTCTGCGAGGCTCCTGTCACCGATCCCGCAGTGTTGGCAGAACTGCTTGACCGCTCGACCACCGCCGCCGCGTCAGACTCAGCCAGGGAGTAACCACCATGAACGTCCCCGTTCTCGACATCGCTTCGGGAGTCGTGGTTGGGCACGACGGATCGCTCTCGTCCGACCGCGCGTTGGTCTTCGGAGCCGAGGAGGCCAGGCTGAGGGGACTCCCCCTTCATGTCCTGCGGGCCTGGTCCCTCACGACAACACCGCGGCCGCCTGGCGTTCCGTACGGAGTGGTCGCCTCCGAGGATGAGTACTCGGCTGCGGTCGAGGCCGAGCTGGGCAGCGCCGTGGATCGCCTGCTGGGGACCGAGCACGGACTCGACGTCAGGATGCACGCGGTGCACGGCGCCCCAGCCGCCGTGCTGGTGGCCGCTTCGGCTCATGCTGACCTGGTGGTGGTGGCCTCCCGTGGCCGCGGTGGGTTCGCCGGGCTGGTCGGTTCGACCTCCGAGCACCTGGTGCGGCATGCGGACTGTCCCGTCGTTGTCCTCCGCGGATAGGCCGCCTTGACATCTGATGTAACTGTGTAATTCTAATTAAATGAATACATCGCAGGAGTTGAAAGACACACTCACCTCGGATGAGCTCCGGGGTTGGTTGACCGGCCGGCTACCGCAGGACTGGTTTGTCGGGCCGGTCGAGATCACCGTCGATCGCGAGGAGATCACCGTCGTTGGCACTCTCGAGGCGCCGTCGACGGCGGACGGTGCGTCTCCGGCCGAGCAGGCCGCGGCGGTCTTCGGACGCGTCAAGGAGTTCCGCGAGCGCACCCGAGAGCAACGCATCGAGGTCGCGCTTGAACTCGAGCATCGCGCGCGGCGCAAGGTCAGCTGGGGGGTCCAGGTGGGCGAGCGTCGTGAGCTGTTCACGACGGTGTCCGTGCCGACGATGACCCGTCTCCGGCAGAGCGACCGACAGGTCCTCGACACCCTCGTCGCCGCTGGGGTCGCGCGTTCGCGTTCAGATGCGTTGGCCTGGTGCGTACGGCTGGTCGGAAGCAACACAGACGCTTGGCTTAGCGACCTGCGCGCAGCCATGGAAGGTGTCGCCAAGGTCCGTTCCGAAGGCCCCGCGGCCTAACCCCCCCGCTGGGTGTG
>JANPBY010000153.1:0-2315 GCA_031430645.1 Actinomycetes bacterium | reverse complement strand
GCGATCGCTCCGGTACCGGCCCGCTCAGGTACGGGCCAGCGGGCCGGCCGTCGCGATGGCGTTCCGTGAGGTGCCCACCCTCGGTGACCTCACTGCGGCTGCCGAGCTACGCGAATCGTCAGGACTCCCACTGGTCCTCGTCGCCGTCGTCGGGCACGGGGCGCCGGTGGACGTACGACCCGGCGACCTGGTGCGTTCGGTTGTCGCTGCAGCCGGCGGGCTCACGGCGCACGCTCTGGTCCTTCCGCTCGCTCATCGGGGCGAGGACGCTGAGCGCTGGGCAAGTCGGCTCGAGGCGACGCTGGCGACGTACGGCGTGACCCAGGTCATCGACGCGACAGCGACCCGCAGCCCGTCAGCGGCAGCCGAGCTCAGGGCGGTGCGAGACGGCGAGCCCGAGGGTGCTGTGCTGCCGACCGCGTCGATGGAAGCGCTCCGTCGCTCACACCCCCTGGGCATCGCGCGCGGGGCCGTGGTACTCCTGAGCGGGCTGTCGGGGTCGGGGAAGTCCACGATCGCGCGGGCGCTCGCCGACCGGATCGAGGACGCCGGCCAACGCCGCGTGTCGCTGCTGGACGGCGACGAGGTTCGTCGACTGCTGTCGGCCGGGCTCGGCTTCGACCGCGAGTCACGCGAGCTGAACGTCCGTCGGATCGGCTACGTCGCCGCCCTGGTCGCCGAGCACGGCGGCATGGCCGTCTGCGCCCCGATCGCACCCTTCGCCTCAGCTCGCGCGGACATGCGGGCCCGCGCCGAAGCCGTCGGTGAGTTCGTGCTCGTGCACGTGGCCACCCCGCTCGAGGTCTGCGAGGCGCGCGACCGCAAGGGGCTCTATGCCAAGGCCCGGGCCGGACTCGTACCGGAGTTCACCGGCATCAGCTCGCCGTACGAGACACCCACCGACGCCGACCTGATCATCGACACGACGGAGACCTCCGTCGACGCAGCCGTACACACGATTCTCGCCGAGCTGACCCAGCGCGGCCTGCTCAACTGAGCAGCAACGGCCGAGACCGAATCTCGTTTCGTGCCTCTCGGGACGACGGTGAGATCGTGGGCCCTGGCCGGTCAGGCCGAGCGTGACCAGCGGGCGGCGACTGCCTTGTTGATGGAGGGGTCCTCCGAGGACCTACTCGGTGGAGGTGATCATCCCGGCTGCGACGGTGCGGTTGGTCGCCTCATCGATGAGGACAAAACCGCCCGTCGTGCGGTTGCGCGCGTAGTCGTCGGCGAAGATCGGCTGGGTCGTGCGCAGCCTGATCCGGCCGATCTCATTGAGCGCCAAGCCCGAGGCCGAGTCGTCGCGGTGCAACGTGTTGATGTCGAGCCGGTAGTTAACTTCTTTCACGAGCGCCCGCGCCGACTTCGTCGTGTGCTTCAGAGCGAACTTCGCACCCGGGCGAAGCTCGGCGCGTTCGTCCATCCAGCACACCATCGCATCGAGATCCTGGGTTGAATCCGGCTGGTTGTGCGGCCGACAGATCATGTCGCCCCGGCTGATGTCGATCTCGTCGGTGAGCCGGATCGTCACCGACATCGGGGGGAACGCCTGGCTGACCGGTCCGTCAGCGGTGTCGATGCCTGCAATCGTCGTGGTGAATCCAGAGGGAAGGACGATCACCTCGTCGCCCGGCTTGAACACACCCCCCGCCACCTGACCGGCATAGCCGCGGTAGTCATGCGTGGACGTGGACTGCGGGCGGATGACGTACTGCACGGGGAAGCGCGCGTCGACCAGGTTGCGGTCGCTGGCAACGTGCACCGTTTCAAGGTGGTGGAGCAGCGAGGCGCCGGCGTACCAAGGCATGTTCTCGCTGCGGCTGACCACGTTGTCGCCTTTGAGCGCCGACACCGGGATGAACGACAGGTCCGGCACATTGAGCTTGGTGGCGAACTCGGTGAACTCGCGGCGGATGTCTTCGAAAACCTGTTCTGAGTAGTCAACGAGGTCCATCTTGTTGACGCACAACACGATGTGAGGCACCCGCAGGAGGGTGGTGAGGAACGTGTGCCGCCGGCTCTGCTCGACCAAGCCCTTGCGGGCGTCGACGAGAATCAATGCGAGATCGGCCGTGGACGCTCCCGTGACCTTGTTGCGGGTGTATTGGATGTGCCCCGGGGTGTCGGCGATGATGAACTTGCGCCGCAGCGTCGCAAAATAGCGGTAGGCGACATCGATGGTGATGCCTTGCTCGCGCTCGGCGCGGAGCCCGTCCGTGAGCAGAGCCAGGTCGGTGTAGTCGTCGCCTCTCTCGCGACTGGTCTTCTCCACTGCATCGAGCTGGTCCTCGAACACTGACTTGCTGTCGTAGAGG
>JANPBY010000152.1:0-2156 GCA_031430645.1 Actinomycetes bacterium | reverse complement strand
CGCTCTTGGGCCAGCGACCTCACGGCCAGCGTGACGGTGTGACCGACCGTCGTACCCAGGGAGCCCGCAAGCCGCTTGAGCTCGTCATGCGTCTGTACGTCGATCCGCACGCTCGTGCTCTGCATGCAGATCAGCATACATCGCGCATCCCGGATCAGAGGTGAGGTCGAGCGCCGGAAGCGCCACCGGGAACCGCCCCGGTTCCGCCCGGGCGAACACGGAGTGGATCGGCCCGGGCGCGAGGCGCTCCTGCTCGAGGGTGATCTTGAGAGATGCACGGGGGACACCAGAGCATCCAGGAGTCACCGGTCTTGCTTCGCTGGGTCTCGCGATGCGCGCGCGAAAGCCAGGATTTGGGCTGGCATCGGGAGGGCAGGCGGAGTCAACGAGGCCGGTAGACGTCTGCCCGGTGATCGATGCGAAGCACCCTGACCTGCCGCCGAGTCTCGTCGATGGAATAGACGACCCGATAGGGACCCCGTCGGGCGGACCACAGATCGGCTAGCTCGCCGCGCAGGGTCTTGCCCACCCGCTGACGGTTGACGAGCAGGTCGCTGAGCAGGAACTCCGCAACGGCGGAGGCCGCGGGGCCGGGCAGGCGATCAAGACCGCGTTGCGCCGGCGGAGTGACGAGGAGCTCGTACGGCTTCGTGGGCGGCCGGCTCACCGGGATCGATCGAGGTACCGGGCTCGCACGGCCTGGGCGTCAAGGCCCTTCCCCTGGGCAGCAGCTCGTCGACCCTCGTCGATCTCTGCCATCGCTGCGGGATCTGTGAGCAGTTCAAGGGTGTCCTCGAGGGCTGCCAGGTCGTCGACGGCCACGAGCACGGCGGCGGGCTGCCCGTGGCGGGTAATGGTCACCCGCTCGTGCGACCGTTCGACGCCGTCAACGACCGAGGAGAGGTGGGCCTTCACCTCGGCAAGCGGCAGAGTCTGAGTCATGACCATAACTATGACCAGAACGCGCCTACTAGGCAAGTAGTTCAGCCACGACACTTGGGTCAGACCGTTCGCCATGAACGCGTTGCTGAAACTCGCGCAAGCCGCGTTCGTCACCGCTGACGAACTCCAGCCGCAGCACATCACCCGTCACCGACCAACGGCGCGTCGTGGTCCCGCGCAACCCTTCGTCGGACCCCACTCGGTCGACACGAGACCCCGGCATCATCGCGCCGTTCGGCTCACGAGCTTGGGGCTCGGCGTCCAGCGCGTGCGGCGAACGCGTCGAGTGCGTGGAGCACCTCGGGGCTGCGCCAGATGCGACCGCGTCGCCTGTCGGTGGATTCGATCAGGATGCCCGCGTTCACGAGGGGGTCGATGAGTCGGTAGACGTTGGCTGGTGCGATGTCGAGCTCCTTCGCGAGGACGCTGGCGTTAACAGCCGGCTGGCGGATGAGTAGATCGGCGACCCTCCACACTCCGGCATCGCGTCGTGCGGTGACTCTGGTCTGCCAGTCCTGACGCAGGTCGCGCAACTCGGAGACCAGCTGTCGACCGTTGGCCAATGCGTGGAAGGTGGCGCCGGCGAAGCGCCTGACGATCTCCTCGGGGTGCCCATCGCGGTAGGCGGTGAGCGATGCGAAGTAGCCCTCGACGTCGATGAGCAGGCCTGCTGACACAGGGACCGTGACCTTGCGGGTGAGGGACTTGGCTCGGAGGATGGCGTGCACCAACGCGCGGCCTGTGCGGCCGTTGCCGTCGGGAAAGGGGTGAATGGTCTCGAACTGGGCGTGCGCTACCGCGGCCTGGGCAAGGACTTGCAGGTCGTTGCGCTGCATGAACGCGACGAGGTCGGCGATGCCCGCGGGCAGGCGACTGTGGTGCGGGGGGACAAACGAGGCGTGGTGAGGCCCAAGCTCTCCGCCGCCGATCCACACCTGCTCCTGACGCCATGCCCCCGCGATGCCGGGGTCGTGAGCCCGCATGAGGGCCTCGTGCATGGCGAGAATGGCGTCGCCGTTGAGGGTGTCGGCCAGGCGCAACGCAGCGGCCATGGCCCTCGAGTTGGCAACGATCTTGACGGCGTTGCTGCGACCAGCGGGTGAGAGCTCCGCCTCGGCGATGGCGCGGGCCGAGGCCGTGAGATTCTCGATCTGGGAGGACGCCGCAGACTCCGAGCGCAGCAGCAACGAAGTGAACGGGGCGAGGTCGGCGCC
>JANPBY010000151.1:0-12089 GCA_031430645.1 Actinomycetes bacterium | reverse complement strand
AAGCGCCACCAAGGCCATGAACGATCCGTCTCGACCGTTGTAGAGCTTGCGCCACCCGAGTCCTGGCACGTGCATCCAGGCATTGCGGGCTTCGTTGATGGACCACATGGCGGTGACAGTCACGCCGCTACGCCAGGTCCCGGTGATGCCGCCGGCAGCGGCATCCGCTGTGGCACCGTCGGTGCCCGGTGGTGTCAGCGTCGGCCCCGCGGAGGCCGCGGAGCCCGTACCCTCGACCATCGCACGCAGTTGCTCGTCGGTGATCGGGAGCGGCTCGGAGAGCCCAGGGCCGTCGCCGAGCGTGACGGTGCCACCCCCGGCAGCCGATCGGGCCGCGGGTGGAGTGAGAGCTGGTTCGGACTTCTTCCGTGCTGGAGGCATGGTCTTCCCTTTCACCAGGCGTAGATCTGCTGGACGGACCCGTTGTCCTCGAACAAGCCGACGGACCTTCCGCCTGCCTTTGCGGCTGCGAGCTCGCTGAACATCGCCAGGTTGGTGGTGACGACACCACCATCGAGCTTGAGCCAGCCGCGGTTGGAGCCGTACGCCCAGACGTTCCCGTCGTGTTCGTTGCTCCATAGTCCGAGGACCTGCTGGTCGGGCAGCCACATGCGCAGGGACACGCCCTGGATGCCGATGGTCTGGTAGGACTCGATGCGGCACTCGCCGTAGCCGATCCGCACGTGTCCGCCGTCGCCCCAGCCGGGACCCCAGGAGTTCTTGGCGATCCAGCATCCCGCGACATCGTCGTAGCCGATGAGCGAGACGCAGTGCCCGCCGGCGTAGCCGCCACTCACGTGCCGGTAGACCCCGCTGCCATAGCTGAAGAAGTCCTGGTAGACGTCCAAGCAGGCGGTGATCGAGCCAAAGGTGGCGATGTACTCCTTCATGGCGCCGGGGTTGCCGTTGAGGTACTGCCAGCCCGTCACCTTGGCGTTCCGGTTGGGCCAGTCGGCGTTGAGACCGGCGCAGGCCTGGTCGCCCGGGGTGTAGGGGTAGTAGTCCTCGAAGGTCACCCCGCTGTCGCGCGCGGCGTTGCAAGCCTGGTCCGGCCACCACCCGGTGCCGCAACGCGCGCCGGCGTTGCGGCCGTGGCAGTAGAACAGGTGCGCTTCGGAGAGGTCGACAGCCAACCCGGGAGTTCGCCGGGTATAGCGCGCGACGCCTTCCATCGTGGCCACCACGCCGAAGGCGACGCACGAGCCGCAACTGGCTTGGTTCTTGATGGGCGTGCTGTAGTTCGATCCGGACACGTTGCGAAGGTCGAAGGAGGCAGGCGCACCGACGGCATCGGCTCGGGCACCGTGTGCCGTGGCCACCGCAGCGGCCTTGCCCTCCTCGAGGGCGGCCAGGTCGATGCCGGGCGTCGCAGGGACGCCTAGGCGAAGGACGCGCTCGTCTTCCTCGAGCGCGGTCATGGAGGTGTAGGCGATCTGCCAGTCGGCGTCGGACTTCTCGAGATCGGTCCGGAGCCGGGTCAGATCCAGGGACTTTTGAACAGGCATGGGCTACCCCGAACGGTTGGAGGGGGTCATCAACAAGGAGGGGGAATCAGGGGGGCCAGGGAGGTTCTTGCCACCCGGGCGTCAGGAGCCGTCGCGGTTCGCTGGGCAGAACCGGCGCTCAGGGGGCGACCGGCCGACCGGGTCGAAAGCGGGACGCCGTCGGGCGCGAAGGTCGGGCGCGTGATGCGGCTTGTGTCACGGGGTGCTCACCCGCTCTCCGGCGGTTCGGCAACTGCCCCCCTCGGACAACGCATTGTCTACACCTCATGACAGACCGCCGTACATCACCCATTCGGCGTAATCAGCTCATCGGGCACGAAGTACGTCCAAACCGGACATCGTGCGGCCGGTCAGTGGCCCGCGAGGCCTTCCACGATCTCGGCTCCGGGGAGCAGCCCGAGCAGTTCGCCCGGAACGACGAGCTTTGAGCGTCTGAGTCCGGACCCGATGACCACGAACGCTGTGTTCGCCACCTTCGGGTCAACGAAGATCGGCCAGCCCTCTGGGAGACCGATCGGCGTGATGCCGCCGTACTCCATGCCCGTGTCGGCGACGGCCTGATGCATCGGGGCGAACGAGGCGCGCCGGGCATCGAGGCGGCGCCGGATCGTCCCGTTCACGTCGGCCCTGGTGGTGGCCAGCACGACGGCCACGGCCATCCGGGTCGTGTCGCCCCGACGCCCGGCGATCACCACGCAGTTGGCCGATACTTCAAGGCCGACCCCGTATCGCGCACAGAAGGCTGAGGTGTCGGCGAGCTCCGGGTCGATCTCCGCGACCAGGATCTGAGCCGATTCGTGAGCCGATTCGTGAGTCGTACGGCTCCGAATGGCCTGGGCCACCGGATCAGCCAGCAGGTCAAGGCGATCGACGGCGGGGACGGTGGTCAAGGTTCCGAGCATGATCGGGCCAGCGTAGGGGCAGCCTCGTCACCCCGACGCTGGCCCGGAGGCAGAGCCCCTAGGCTCAAGGCATGACTTCAACACTTGGTGTCACTCTCTGGGTCCCCGCAATGATCATCTTCGGCGTGGTGATCCTGGGGGCTATCGCCTACCTGTCGATCTCGAGCATGCGGGACGAGAAGAAGAATCGCGACCGCTGACAGGTCCGTGCGGAACGGCCGTCCTACTCCCTGAAGCCGCCCAGGAATCGGCGGAAGACGCCTCCATCGCGGGGGAGCGGCTCTGCTACTGGTTGGAGCGGGGCCGGCGGGGCCGGCGTCCGGGCGGCTGAAGGCGTCGCGGGGCGGCGGTCGATCGGAGCGTCGTAGTCGATGTTCGCGATGGCGGCAGCGATCTGCGGTTCGTCGTAGTCCTCAGAACCCGGGATGACAGGAACGAAGCCGACGAGCATGCCGTCGAGCATCACCTGACACTCCAGCCCAGCCGCGCCGTCGCTGTCCCAGATGGCCTCGCGGCCACCAGGCAGCCGGACCCGCACGCCGAACTCATAGACGCCGGCCTTCTCCATGCGGGCGTCGACCGCGTGCTCGCGCAACTGGTCCACCACGCGTTGAGCGCGTTGTTCGTCCATCGTCAGCGACTTCCTCTTCGGCTACGCCCGGCACCGCCCGCGGAGAAAGCTGCCGCACCCCCGGAACGGGAAGTCGCCGGGGTCGGCGTGGTCGTGGAGTAGGCCGTCGGACGGGAGTGGCCGTTGGCGTGTGCGGACCCTGAGGGTCGAGCCTTCGACGTCGCCTGTGCCGAGCGGTGGCGGGTCGGTTTGCTGCCTCGAGCTGCACGGTTCTGCTGCGTGGGGACGTTGACAACAACCGGTGGTTCGATGAAGAGCCGCTCGCCGGGAGCCAACTCGACCAAGAGCGGGTGACCGATGCGCAGCCGAGTCGTTGTCGGCGAGATGCCAGCCTTCCGGGTCAGATCGCGCACATCGGAGACCTGGGCGTCAGTCATCAGCGTCACCACTGTGCCGTCCGCGCCCGCGCGAGCCGTGCGTCCAGACCGGTGCAGGTAGGCCTTGTGCTCCATCGGCGGGTCCGCATGGATGACGAGGCGGATGTCATCGACGTGGATGCCACGGGCTGCAATGTCCGTAGCCACAAGGGTTTTGGCGCTGCCGTCGGCGAAGGCCGCAAGGTTCTTGGTGCGCGCGTTCTGCGCCAGGTTGCCGTGCAGCTCGACGGCTGGAACTCCGGAAGCGATGAGCTGGCGGGTCAAGGTCTTGGCCCCACGCTTGGTGCGGGTGAAGACCAGGGTGCGCCCCGGAGCTGCAGTGAGATCGACGAGTACGGGCAGGCGATCCTCGTTCTTGACGTGCAGCACGTGGTGGGACATCGCCGAGACGGGCGATTGTGCGGAGTCGACGCTGTGGGTGACCGGATTGGTGAGGAATCGCTTGACGAGGACATCGATTCCGCCATCGAGGGTGGCAGAGAAGAGCATCCGCTGACCGTTGCGCGGGGTCCGGTCGAGCAGTCGCCGGACGACCGGGAGGAACCCGAGGTCTGCCATGTGGTCGGCTTCGTCGAGCACCGTGATCTCGATCGAATCGAGGTGCACGTGCCCGGACTTCAGGTGGTCTTCCAGGCGGCCGGGACAGGCGACGACGATGTCGACACCGGCGCGAAGACCGGAGATCTGCGGGTTGGCGCCGACCCCACCAAAGATGGTGATCGTCTTGAGGCCGACGGCCTTGGCGAGCGGAGCGATCGCGGCGTCGATCTGGGAGGCCAGTTCGCGGGTCGGTGCAAGGATGAGCGCTCGCGGCCGACCCGGCTTGCGGGTCGACGGATTGGCGGTGAGCCGCGCCAGCATGGGGAGAACGAACGCATAGGTCTTGCCCGAGCCCGTGCGGCCGCGGCCGAGGACGTCGCGACCGGCGAGGGAGTCGGGAAGGGTTGCGGTCTGGATGGGGAAGGGCGTGGTGATCCCTTGGGCGGAAAGGACGTCGCACAGTGCCTTGGGCACGCCAAGGTCAGCAAAGGTAGGACTGGTAATGGAAAACTCCGTGGTTGAAAAGGGTCGTCCTGCCCGGCGCAGACCCGAAGGGCCGCGGCGCGTGGTGGTCGTCACCTCGTGATGCGAAGGGCGGGCCGAGGCAGAACTGGTGCGACCCGCATGCTCAATTCTACGGCATGCAGGCTGATGATCGACGCCAACGAAGAGTCTGGCGTGTTCCGTGGGCGATAGCGTGCCGACCATGCCGACACTCTCGCTCGTGCTCGCAGGGCTGGCTTCCTTGCTGCACATAGGTTTCTTCGTACTGGAGGCCGTGCTGTACCGCCGACCTGCAGTTCACTGGCGGTTCGGCGTTCGCACTGACGCAGAGGTGGAGGCCACGGCTTTCGGTATGTACAACCAGGGTTTCTACAACCTCTTCCTAGGGATCGGCACCCTCGTCGGCGTGGTCGGGACAGCCAGCGCGTGGGAGCCGCAGGGGCCGACGCTCGTCGTTTACGGCTGCCTGTTCATGATCGGCGCGGCTTTGGTGCTCGTGGTAGCTCGGCCTGCGATGGCCAGGGCTGCAGCGATCCAGGGTGTCCCGCCGGCACTAGCTCTGCTCGCCGCTGGTCTCCTGAACTGACGGCCAGACGTCAGGCAACCCCGGGTGGGCGGAACTGGACCGAGATCCTCGGCCCGGATGGCTGTGCCGTCTTCGGAACAGCGTGTTCCCAGGTTCGCTGACAGGAACCGCCCATGACCAGCAGGTCGCCGTGGCCTAGCTTGAATCGCAGTGATGGTCCGCCGGTGCGGGGTCGGAGCAGCAAGGCGCGCGGCGCCCCCAGGCTGAGGATGGCGACCAAGGTGTCTTCGGTGCGGCCGCGGCCGATGGTGTCACCATGCCAAGCCACGCTGTCCTGGCCGTCTCGGTAGTAGCACATCCCGGCGGTCGTGAAGCCTTCGGGCAGCACTGATCGGTAGTGGGCCGACAGGGCGGCGCGAGCCTCGTAGAGCGCGGGATGAGGGAGCTCGTCCTCGGCGGAGTACCAGCAGACCAGGCGAGGAACGTCGACCACCCGGTCGTACATCTGCCTGCGCTCGGCCCGCCATGGCGCGTCTGAGGCCAGGGCGTCAAAGACAGGTGACGAGCCACTGAGCCAGCCGGCCAGATGCTCGACCCAGGCCGAGGCGTCCAGCTGCGTGTGCTGGGACCTAGCCAAGTCGCTGGGGGAGGGGGGCGCGTCGACCGTGTCGAAGAGGGAGCTCTGGAGGACCCTGACCATGCCGGTGAGGCTAGCGCATAGGCGTACGCATGTGGGAATGATGGCCTCTCGACGTGTCGGTCCCGGAGGCGTAACGTCCTCGACGTCGGCCCCCGCTCCGGGTGCGGACTCAATCCTCACCCGTTGAGGGGAGAAGTAGATGTTCATCCAGGTCATGCAAGGTGAGATCAAGGACCTCGGAGCCGTTCGCGCCACCATGGACCGCTGGGGCGAGGAGCTTGAGTCCGGCGCCGACGGTCTGCTCGGTGGCACCTTCGGGGCCAGCGACGACGGTCAGTTCGTTGCCGTTGTGCGTTTCGACTCCGAGGAAGCAGCGCGCCGCAACAGCGATCGCCCCGAGCAGGCGGCCTGGTGGTCGGTGATGAGCGCGCACTTCGTGGGGGATGTCGTGTTTCACGACTACCCGCAGGTGCTCGTCATCGAGGCCGGAGGCTCAGATGACGCCGGCTTCATTCAGATCATCCAAGGACGAGTGCGTCATCCATCAAAGGCTGCAGAAATGGCTGAGCGAGCGAGCGGAATGCTTAAGGCCACGCGGCCTGATGTCATCGGAGCAACGATGGGGATCTCTGCGGACGGTCACTTCACCGAAACCGTCGCGTTCGCCTCGGAAGCCGCGGCGCGCGAGGGTGAGATGAAGGCCATGCCTCGTGAAGCGCAAGAGTTCATGGAGGAACTCGAAGACCTGAGCTTCATCGACCTAAGGAATCCGTGGTTCTCGACCCACTGACCTAGTTGCGGGCGCACGCGTTCGCCCCGGCCGCTAGGGTCCAGCCACACGAGGGGACTGGATCGAGGAGCGGATCGAATGACGAATGCGGCCGACACGGTGTTCGTCGGTGGACGGGTGTTCAGCGCTCCTGCTACCGAGCCGGTTCAGCTCGGCGTGGCCGTCCGGGGCGGGCGGATCGCCGCGGTCGCCCCGGACGAGGAGCTCCGCGATCTGGTGGGCACCGTCACGGAGGTGGTCGACCTCGCCGGAGGGCTGCTCATCCCCGGGTTCCAGGATGCCCACGTCCACCCCGTCATGGGAGGTGTCGACCTCCTGCGGTGCGACCTTCATGACGCCGTCGACGCCGAGGACAGCCTCGCCAAGATCGCGGCCTACGCCACTGGTCATCCCAACCTCGAGTGGATCGTCGGAGGCGGGTGGTGGATGTCGCACTACGCGAACGGCACACCCACCCGGGAAGCTCTGGATGCGGTGGTGCCCGACCGACCCGTGTTTCTCACCAACAAGGACGGTCACGGGACGTGGGTGAACAGTCGGGCGCTCGAGCTGGCGGGGATTGACGCGTCGACGCCCGACCCGGCGGACGGACGCATCGAGCGCCGACCGGACGGCTCGCCCAGCGGCACCCTGCACGAAGGGGCAGGACTGCTCGTCGCGAGACTGCTGCCTGACGTCACTCCGGCGCAGCAGGTCGCCGGGCTGCTCACGGCACAGGACATGATGTTCTCCCTCGGGATCACCTCGTGGCAGGACGCTGCCGTTGGCGAGCTCTTCGGCATGAAGGACGTGCTCGGCGCCTATTTGACGGCAGCCGCCGACGGTCTGCTCCGTGCTCGTGTGGTCGGAGCTCTGTGGTGGGATCGCGAGCGCGGTGCCGAGCAGATCCCCGAGCTGCTCGAGCGGCGGGCGCAGGGCCAGGTCGGTCGGTTCCGGGCCAGCAGCGTGAAGATCATGCAAGACGGTGTGGCCGAGAACTTCACGGCCGGGATGATCGACCCCTACTTCGACGGGTGCGGGTGCGCGACGGCCAACGCAGGGCTCAGCTTCGTCGACCCTGACGCCCTGCGCGGCTACGTCACCGAACTGGATTCGCATGGTTTCCAGGTGCACTTCCACGCGTTGGGCGACCGGGCGGTGCGTGAGGCGCTCGACGCCCTCGAGGCGGCACGAGCGGCCAACGGCCCGACCGACGGTCGCCACCACCTGGCCCACCTCCAGGTGGTCCACCCTGCCGACATCCCGCGTTTCGCCCAGCTCGGGGCAGTGGCCAACATCCAGCCGCTGTGGGCGGCGCACGAACCACAGATGGACGAGCTGACCATCCCGTTCCTTGGCGCAGACCGGTCTGAGCTGCAGTACCCCTTCGCCGATCTCCTACGCGCCGGCGCCCGGATGGCGGCCGGTAGCGATTGGTCGGTATCCAGCCCCAACCCGCTGGAGGGCATTCACGTGGCGGTCAACCGGGTTGCGCCGGGGGCCGAGGGAGCCGAGGCCGAGCCCCTCTCGCCCCGCAACCGACTGACCTTGGCCGAGGCGCTGACCGCCTACACCGCGGGCAGCGCCTACGTGAATCATCACGAGGATTCGACAGGGCGCATCGAGGTGGGCAGACTCGCCGACCTGGCCGTCTTGGACCGTGACCCGTTCGCCGCTCCCGCGGAGGAGATCGCCGAGACCACGGTCGTGTCGACGTACGTCGATGGCGAGCTCGTCTACGCCCGAGGCTAAGGCAAAGTACCTTGCGCGTCAGCGCTTAAACGGGTCCTTGTGCTCGGCCTTGTTCTCTCTGAGCAGGCGGCCGAGGAAGATGATCACCAGGACGAACGCAACGCCCAGAGAGAGCACGAAGCCGACGTTGGCGACGTTGGCCATGGCGCTGTTGTCCGTGCTGTCGAACACCGTGGCCGCGATCGCCGAGCCGATCATTCCCCCAGAAACGAGAACGGCCACGACGATCATCGAGGCGATCGAGCTCAGCGAGGAGACCTGCCGATCAAGGGAGGAGGTGTCGAGAAAGAGGGTGAACTTCCCTCGTTTGATCTGGTCGCGCCACGAAAGCAGCCCCTTGGCATAGTCCGGGGCCTCCTTGATCGCCTGACCCGCAATTCTGGTCGACTGGCGCTTGGCAGCGTCAATGATCGCTTCCTCAGTGACCGCCTCAGCTGCGAGCTCGCGCACGGCGTCGAGGGCGGCCGCGGTGAAGGTCCGGTCCGGCGGCGTGAGCGGGGTGAAGAACGCCGACGCCTGGCCCATCGCCTTGAGGGCCAAGGTCAACTGCGGGTCGAGGCGGAGGCCGTGGTCGCGAAGGACTCCCATGGAGGTCGACAGGACCAGTTTGATGTCTGGCTTGGTCCCCTGGCCGTAGCGCGACATCTTGCGCTCAAAGTCCTTGAGGAACGCCTTCTCATCGACTGGCCGGAACGGGACGCTCAGCGCGAGGATCTGCCCGGCCATTGCGGGGATGTCTCCCTTGACGAAGGTCCATAGCAGCATGCCGAGGTGTGCGCGCTGGCTCAGGGTGAGCTCGCCGACCATCCCGGCGTCGAGGAAGGTCACCACCCCGGTGTCGAGGTTCACGAAGAGGTTGCCTGGGTGCGGATCAGCGTGGAAGAACCCATCGATGACCAGCATCTTCATGGCCGCCCGAAGGGCAGCTTCGCCGACCGCCGCGATGTCGAGACCGGCCTTGCGCATCGCTTCGACGTCGGAGATCTTGACGCCGCTCACGAACTCTTGGGTGAGCACGCGTTGACCGGAGAGGTTGCGTTCAAACGTCGGGATGTGGACTCCGGCGATGGATTCCAGGTTCGTGGCCAGCTGCTGCATGTTGTAGGCCTCGGCGTAGTAGTCGAGCTCCTCCACCAGCGTTGACCCGAACTCGTCGAGCATTGAGGCGAGCCCCATCTCGCGGGCGGTCTTGCTGCGGCGCTCGGTGTAGCGGCCCATCAGCCGCGCGACTCCGAGGTCGGCGCGGACCTGTCGCTCGAGGTTGGGGCGCTGCACCTTGACCGCGACCTCGCGACCATCGTGAAGCGTGGCCCGGTGCACTTGGCCGAGTGACGCAGCCGCGATCGGGTGCTGGTCGAAGGTGGCGTAGAGCTCCTCCGGCGGGGCGCCGAGCTCGTCGATGATGACCTGCCGCGCGGCGGCATACGGAACCGGAGGTACGTCGTTCTGCAGTTTGTCCAGCTCCACACGCCAGTCATCGGGCAGGGTGTTCGACTGGCTCGACACGATCTGGCCGAGCTTCACATACGTGGGGCCGAGCCCCTCCAGCATGACGCGGGTGCGTGCGGCGCCGCTCAGCTGGGGGATCGGCTCCGGCACCTGATAGACCCAGCGCTGCATGCGACGGCTGAAGTCACCGAACGGTGACCGGTCAACCGCTGAGGCCGCCCCGAAGTTGATCATCGTTGTGTAGACCTGTTGGAGCCGGATGTTCTCGTTGACCGTGTCGAAGTTGCCGCCGCTCATGCCCCGGCCTCCCGCTCGGGTTGACGATCGAGAATCGGGGGATTGGCTCCGGCGACGGTGTCGAAGACCAGGCCGAGTGTCCCGACGACGAATCCCCCGGCGAGGAGGGCGAAGAACCCTCGGAAGGTGATCTCCCCGCCAAGGATCAGCGCCAGCAAGTAGAGCATGAGCGCATTGATGATCACGACGATCAGGCCATAGCTGACGACGAGGTAGCGAAGCGCGAAGAACTGAATCAACGGCTTGATGAAAGCGTTGAGCAGCCCGAAGATGAGGCCCGTGAGCACGAAGAATCCGAGGTAGTAGCCGTCGAAGCCCAGCCCTGGCAGCACCGCCACGGTGATCACCACGGCGAGACCGTTCGTCACCACTCGAACGAGCCAGAGGCGCCAGTTCCCGAAGTCTCTGCGGAGCCTTCCCCGCGCGACATCGCTCAACGAGTACTGATGGACCCGCGCGGCATCCACTGAGGCCAACTCCGCGGTTGCAGGACTCGCCCCGGTCGCCACCGATTCTCCAGACACTCGTGCCATCCCCTCGTCAAACTGCCCTGAGTGCCCTGACCCTAAGGGCTAGGCCGTGGCCGCCGGGGGAGGCCTGGGGCCAGGATCGTGGGAGGGTATGAGCATGAGTGACGCGCCGAAGGACCTACCCAGCGAAGCGCCGGCCGAGGACGAGGCCCACCGGAAGTTCAAGGAAGCCCTCGAGCGCAAGAAGCAGTCCCACCATGCGACCGCGGAGGGCGCGGGAGGCAACTCCGGCGTCGGTCCGTCCAACAACACCAAGACGACGCGCCAGTTCCGCCGCAAGTCCGGGGGCTGACCGACCGGCAGGATGCTGCCCATGGCAGCATCCTTCGTTCTCTCACCCACCGATCTCGACCGCCGGTCCAGGCTTCGCAGAGCGAAGTCGTTGGCCACCGGTCTCTTGCTCGCGGCGGCGGCGGTATTCATCCTCGTCCAACCCGCTGTGCAGTCTGGCGCCGCCTGGGCGGGGTACGTCGCGGCCGCGGCGGAGGCCGGGATGATCGGCGGGCTCGCGGACTGGTTCGCCGTCACGGCCCTGTTTCGGCATCCGTTGGGGCTGCCCATTCCGCACACCGCGCTGATCCCCACGCGCAAAGATGCGCTGGGGGCCAGTCTTGGGGAATTCGTCGGTGACAACTTTCTCGCACCTGCGGTCGTGCGCCGGCGCATCCTCGACGTTGATGTCGCGGGCCGGTTCGGAGGCTGGTTGTGCGACCCCCTGCACGCCCGACGAGTCACCGACGAGCTGGCCACCGTGCTCAGGGGCGCGATCGAGGTCTTGCGCGACGACGACGTGCGCGCCGTGGCGGAGTCGGTCATCGGTCAGCGGGTGCGCGCCACTTCGGTCGCGCCGGTTCTCGGTCGGTTGCTGGGCGAGATCGTGGCCGACGGTTCGCACCACGCGCTGGTCGATGTGGCGACGGTGCGCACGGCTTCCTGGCTTCGAACCCATCAGGCGACCGTCGTCGCCGTCGTCCAGAATCAGGCCCCCGCTTGGTCGCCCGCCTTCGTCGATCGGGCGATGGCCAAGCGCGTGCATGCGGAACTGCTGCGGGTTGTCGAGGCAGTCGCTGCTGATCAGACCCACCCGCTGCGCGCGACGTTGGATCGCTACCTCGCTGAATTGGCCCGGGACCTCCGCGAGGACCCGGACACCGCCGTACGTCTGCAGGCGGTTGCGATTCGCCTGCTTGACCATGACGCGACCCGCGACGCTCTGAGCTCGTTGGTCGGTGCGACTCGCCGAGCCGTGGTGGCGCTGATTGACGAGCCGGAGGGAGAACTTAGAGGCACGGTGACTGAGGCGGTCCAACGGCTGGGGGAGCGGCTCACCTCCGATGATGAGTTGCGGACGAAGGTGGATGGGTGGCTCGGGGACGCCGTCGAGCACGTGGTGACGACGTACCGCTCGGAGATCACCCGCACGATCACCGACACCGTGGATCGATGGGACGGGGCTGAAGCCGCGTTGCGGATTGAGCTGGCGGCGGGGCGTGACTTGCAGTTCATCCGGGTGAACGGGACTGTGGTTGGGGCGCTTGCTGGTGTAGCTATTCATGCGGTTTCAGGGTTGCTGTAGATCTGGTCGCTCTTCTGGGTGGGCGGAGGGGCAGGGGCGGGGGCGGCCCCCCGTTGCAACCAAACCGGCTAGCCTCGCGACGCCGACCCCC
>JANPBY010000150.1:0-2902 GCA_031430645.1 Actinomycetes bacterium | reverse complement strand
GCCCGATATCGAGGACCGCCTGCTACGTACGCAGACCAGCTTCCGTCGGCGTCGCTTGGTCCGGCGAACAACTCTCGCCACGACACTGTCGTTGCTCGTGGCAGGAGCCTTCGTAGTTGCACCACAGGTGATCGATGGTCTTTCCTTCGGCTCTGAAGGACCCCCCGCGACGACCGTCCCCTCGGCCTTACCCTCGGCCTTGGCGCTCACCGGCACGTGGGTTACTCCCGTGGTCACTCAACTAGATGTCACTGCCGCCCTGCAGGACGCTGGCCTGCTCGCCTCTGCCGACACGGTCATTACGAACATGGGCTTTCCGTCGGCATGGACCCTCACGTTCACCGACGCAACCTTCAGCGTCACGTCCTCCACCGGGGTCCAGGTCGACACCGGCGTCTACACACTCGACGAAAACACCCTCACCATGACACCCACCTGCACGAAGGACGACCAACCCGTCGCCTGCACGGTCACCTACGCCCTCACCCTCGACGGCGACACCCTCACCTTCGACCTGGTCAGCGACGACTCCCCCGACTACCTCGGAACACCCGACGAAGCCTTCCAACACGCCCTCTACATGACTGCCCCCTTCACGCGAAGCTGACTCCTGCTGTAACCAAGTGAGACCTCCATGCCTGTGGATCTGCTGACAGGCAAAGAGATTCCGAGGTCAACACGAAGGAGCAGCGATGAACAAGAAGATGATCGTCTGGGTGATCGGCCTCGCGGTGGCCGCGACGGTGACCGCGTGCGGTGGCACTCCAACGACTGCTGCACCTGCCACGTCCAACTCGGCGGCGACATCCGCTGATGTTCTGTCACTCGTAGGTACGTGGGTCACGCCGACCGTCTCCCAGTCGAGGGTGACGGCCCAGCTTGCAGACGCCAACCTGGCCGCTGCCGTCGACACGGTCATCACGGACATGGGCTTTCCGACGGCATGGACACTCACGTTCACCGACGCAACCTTCAGCGTCACGTCCTCCACCGGGGTCCAGGTCGACACCGGCGTCTACACACTCACCGGAGACACACCGACCGGATACACCCTCACCATGACACCCAGCTGCACCAAGGACGACCAACCCGTCACCTGCACCGTCACCTACGCCCTCACCCTCGACGGCGACACCCTCACCTTCGACCTCGTCAGCGACAACTCACCCGACTACCTTGGAACACCCGACGAGGCCTTCCAGCACGCCCTCTACATGACGACCCCCTTCACCCGCCTCTCAAGCTGATCTCAGGCGCCCGCGCCGGTACGGAGGGCATCCAGCTGCGGGGCCGTTCCCACGACGATCATCACGTCACCCGGCTCGATGATTCGATCTGCAGGTGGGTTGCTCACGAACTGACCACCTTGGCTGCGCAGCGCGAGCAACAGCGCACCGCCCCCCTCCCGCTCGCGGGTCGCCCGCACCGTCGATCCGGCGAGGGGGGAGCCTTGCCGCACCTCGACGTTCTCGAGCCGGAACTCCAGCTCGGCGCTGTGCATCGCCACGTCCAGGAAATCGACCACGTGCGGCTGCAGGGCGAACGCCGCGATGCGGTCGCCCCCGAGCCGCTGAGGGTTCACGACTCGATCAGCTCCCGCGAGGGCGAATTTGTGTTCGGAGTCCTCGGTACGCGCGCGCGCAATCACCATCAAGTCGGGGTTGAGAGCACGAGAGCTGAGCGTCAGGTAGAGCGAGTCGGCATCGGTATCGAGGGAGGCGACGAGGATGGCGGCGCGGTCGATGCCCGCCTCGCGCAGGACGTCATCAGATGAGGCATTGCCGAGGATGTAGAGGTACGGGGTGTCGACGAACCGGTTCTCGTCCCGGTCGATGACGACGACGTCCTTGCCCGCGCGGGCCAGCTCGTGGGCTGTAGCACGCCCGACCCGGCCGAAACCACAGACGATGACGTGCCCGGTCAGTCGATCGATGTCGCGCTGCATGCGGCGCCTCCCCATGAGTGACCCCACGTGCCCCTCAACAACCGAGGCCATGAGCAAGGTCAACGAGTAGAGCACCGTGCCGGTGCCGATGAGCATCAAGCAGATGGTGAACAGCTTCTCGGGTGTGCCGAAGTCGCCGATCTCCTTGAACCCGACCGTGGTGACCGTGAAGACCGTGCCGTACAACGCATCGATCGGTGCGACGCCGAAGAGGATGTAGCCGACCGTCCCGACGAGGACGACGAGTGCGACCGCACCGACGGTCAGCGCGAGCCGGCGGCCTACATCGACGCTGCGGCGGCTTCGGTGGGTCAGTGGCACCAGTCCATCCTCGCGCTACTCGGCTCCGCAGAGGGGAAGCCTCGCCGCTTCGCGGCCTCAATGGTGGTTGTGCTTGTCCATCTTCGTCGATTCCTCCCTCCCTTTCCGTTCCTTCTTCTTGCCTCTGCCCTTCTTCTTGCCGTTCCTGCTGGCCTTACGTTTCAGCAACAGAGGCTCGTGCTCGTCGTCATCCACCGAGTCAGCTGGCTCGTGGTCGACCACGATGCTCTCCGCCAGCTCGGCCTCCAGATCCTCCGCCTGCTGGAGCTCGGCGATCCCATCCACTACAGCGATCCGGGCCCGGGCGGACCGAACACCCTGGGAGATGCTGTGCCACATGTGGTCGGGACCCAGTCGTTCCTCGAAACCAGCACGACGCAGGACCCCGCGGACGAAGTGGAAAACCCGGACCAGGTGCAGGTCGACGTCGCGGGCCTGCAGGTCATCGAGCAGCCCGCCGAGCATGTCGGCGCTGCTCGTGTCGAGCTGGTTGGTCGACTCGAGATCAAGGATCAGCGCACGCGTGCCGGGAGCCTCATCGACCGTTGCGAGAATCCGGTCGCGGATGTCTGCCGCGTTGACCCAGAAGATCGGCGCGTCCAACCGAAGCACCAGGATTCCGTCGATCGTCTCGCG
>JANPBY010000149.1:0-10682 GCA_031430645.1 Actinomycetes bacterium | reverse complement strand
TGGCCTCGCGCCGCGCCTTCATCTGCGCCATACGCTCGTGACTCTGGAAGACCTCCCGGAGTACGTCCGCCATGACAGCCAAGGCGTCCTCACTGTCCTCGATGGACACGTCGACGGCTAAGTCTCCGTGGGCCATGTCGTTGCCGAGGTACCGAACCTCGTGCGCCGCCTCGGCGACGCCGTCTCGGATGTGCCCTTTATTGGCCAACGCATCGATCTTGGCCACCAGGTTGCCGCTGGTGATTCCCTTGTCCTTGGCGGTGGCCTCGATGACCGCCCTGGCGAGCAGCACCGCCGCGCGGTGTGCCCCGATGCTCTGGCACGAGTGCGCCTCGGAGGCGGCGCTCGCGATGTGCAGAGGGACGTCCTCGAACTCCTGACCGATCGCTGCCTGCGGCTGCCACCGAACCTGGTGCTGCGGCGGGAACTCCTGTTGGTCCGCCGGGGAGGGCTGGTAGTCGGTGGTGAACGCGGCGACGCTGAGGTTCTCGCAGTTGTCGCAGACGAACGCGGCCTGGGTGAGCCACACCGTTTTGCCCATACTCTCCCAAGACCGAAGGGTCGGCGGGGTGGTCCGGGTCATGTGGGAGCGGTGCTTGCAGTAGCCGCAGATCGTGGAGGCCATGTTCTGTACGGTACAGACCGCATCGGACAACAAGCGCCGCCGCCTGACTCCGTCCAATCGCTCATTGCCGGGGAGGTGCTGCTTGGTACCAACGCCTACTTCGTGTGACGATAACCGCGATGGTCACGCTCCGGCCCATATGCGAAGAAACCCTTGGTAGCACAGCGTTTAGTGCTGGAGATCCAGTAGTTCTCGTGCCAGATGTGGGGGAGGGTCCGCTCGCCGGTAAGGCTTTGGCCGGTGGAGAGATCGGTCAAGGCCGCTTCATCGGTTCCGGGCCGAGGAACTTGCTGGCCATGACTCTGTCTGGGGCTGACCAACCTGCAGGATGTGAGTCTTCTAAAGGTCGATATCTGAGGGCCACAGGGTTGAGCCTGCCACGGTCGGGCCGACCTCCGGGCGTCCGCCTGTCTGCTGACTGCGCGCTCGCCGGAGGGGGCCTTGGTGAACTACAGGGGCCGAAGGGCGATGTTCCCCTTAGTCTCCGGTGGTGGCGGAGTGTCCGGGGTGTGGGTCGGCGAATCCTGTGGGGAACCGGTTCTGTGGTGCCTGCGGGGTGGCGCTGAGTGCGCCGTCGCGGGTCGCGGTTGAGGAACGCAAGGTCGTCACAGCGTTGTTCTGCGACCTTGTGGGGTTCACTGCAATGTCGGAATTAGCTGACCCCGAAGACGTGAACGCGATGTTGACCGACTACTACGCGATGGCCCGGCCAGTGATTGAGGCCTTCGGTGGGGTGGTGCAGAAGTTCATCGGGGATGCGGTGGTCGGGGTCTTCGGGGTGCCGGTCGCGCATGAGGACGACCCGGAGCGGGCGGTGCGGGCCGGGCTGCGGATCGCCGAGAACGCCGAACGCTTGACGGCGGTGGGTGGTGGGCCGCTGTTGTTGCGGCTGGGGATCAATACCGGGGAGGCGTTGGTCCGTCTGGATGTGACCCCGGGGTCGGGGGAGGGGTTCATGACTGGGGATGCGGTCAACACAGCGTCGCGGATTCAGTCGTTGGCCCCGGTGGGTGGCGTGGCGGTCGGGCAGGCGACGTACCACGCCACGAAGGTGGTCTTCGACTACGTCGAGTTGCCAGCGGCGAGGGTGAAGGGGAAGTCCGTGCCGTTGGCGGTGTTCCACGCGGGGGCGCCGCTGGCCCGGCTCGGCACGGACCTGACCCGAACCCATGATTCGCTGTTCGTGGGGCGGGAGATCGACCTGGGGTTGTTGAGGGGGATCTTCGACAAGACTCTCGCCACACTGTCGCCGCAGCTGGTGACGGTGGTGGGCGAGCCAGGGCTGGGCAAGTCGCGGATCGTGGCCGAGCTGGGTGCGTATGTGGATGACCGCCCGGAGCTGGTGACGTGGCGGCAGGGTCGCTGCCTGCCGTATGGGGAGGGGATCACGTTCTGGGCGCTCGGCGAGGTGGTGAAGGCTCACGCCGGGATCTTGGAGACCGATGACCCGGCCACGGCTATCGCGAAGTTGGATGTCGTCCTGCCTGACGGTGAGGAGCGGGCGTGGTTCCGGCAGCGGCTGCTCCCGCTGCTGGGGATCGAAGCGAACAGCAGCGCGGAGCGGGAGGAGCTGTTCACCGTGTGGCGGCGGTTCCTGGAACACATCGCGGAGCAGGGTCCGACGGTGGTGGTGTTCGAGGATCTGCACTGGGCCGATCCGGCGATGCTGGCGTTCATCGAGCACCTGGCCGACCGGGCCGAAGCCGTCCCCCTACTCGTGGTTGGCACGGCACGCCCAGAGCTGTTCGAACACCACCCGCACTACGCCGGCGGGCGGAGCAACGTCGACCGGGTGAGCCTTGGGCCGCTGTCGGACGCGGAGACCGCGCTGCTGGTTGCGGCGATGCTCGACACCGCAGTGGTGCCGACCGGGCTGCAGCAGCCGATCCTGTACCGCGCGGGCGGGAATCCGCTGTATGTCGAGGAGTTGGTCCGGCTGGTCGAAGACCGCGACCTGATTGTGGCCAAGGGCGGTAGCTGGGAGCTGCGGCCCGGGGCGGAGGTGCCGTTCCCCGACTCGGTGCAAGCCTTGATCGCGGCCCGGCTCGACACCCTCACAGGCGAGGTGAAGTCGTTGCTGGCCGATGCGGCGGTGGTGGGGAAGGTGTTCTGGGCCGGTGCCGTCGCGGCCATGTCCGACCGTGACCCGGCGGAGGTCGTGGAGGTGTTGCGGGAGTTGTCCCGCAAGGAGTTGGTGCGCCCTGCCCGGCATTCGTCGATGGCTGGGGAGGCGGAGTACTCGTTCTGGCATGTGCTGACCCGTGACGTCGCCTACGCCCAGCTCCCTAGGGCATCCCGGGCAAGCCGCCACGTTGCCGCCGCGCGTTGGATCGAGACCAAGGCAGGGGCTCGGTTAGAGGACCTGGCCGACGTGCTCGCCTACCACTACACCACCGCCCACCTCCTCGCCGTCGCCGTCGCCGATACCGACCTGGCCGCCGACCTGGTCGGGCCGGCTTTGCGGTTCCTCACCTTGGCCGGCGACCGTGCTCTAGGCCTGGACACTGCCGGTGCGTTGGCCGCGTTCGAACACGCCCTCGCATTGAGCCCCCCGGGCCACCCCGGACGCGCAGTGGCGCTGGCCAAGTTCGGTAGGGCCGCCCACCAGGCTGCCCGCTACACCGACGCCGCCGACGCGCTCGACGAAGCCATCACCCTGTTCCGGGCGGCGGGGGACCTACCCGCCACCGTCACCGCCATGGGCACCCTCAGTAGCGTGCTGTGGGGCGACCCCCGCCAGTCGGTCGTCATTACCGAGAGGGTGGCCCTGCTCGAGCCGTTGTCGGCCAGCCCGGAACTGGTCAACGCCCTCACTGACCTGTCGGGGATCGCGTGGTTGCAGGGCCGACCAGAGGCGGCGATCGCGACCGTCGACCGGGCACTGGCGGCGGCTGACCAACTCGGTCTCGCCCCGCCCGCCCGTGCGTTGACCTTCCGCGGCGGGGCCCGCGCTCAGCTGGGTGAGCGGGCCGGGTTGGCCGACTACACCCACGCCATCGACCTGGCCACCGCCGCCGGGCAAGGCCGCGACGTCGCGCTGTTCCACAACAACTACGGGCTCGACCGGTGGCTGTTCGACGGGCCAGGTGCAGCCCTGGACACCCTGCACGCCGGCATCACCTACGCCACCCCCCGCGGCCTCGCCGAGATGACCGACAGCTTGAAGACGTCCACGCTGTCGCCGCTGGTCGACACCGGCCACCACGACCACGCCCGCGACCTCGCCGCCGACCTCGCCGATCGGTTCGAGGCCACCGGTGACGTCTGGGACCTGGGCGAGGTGCGGGCTGTGCAGACCCGCATCCACACCCTGCGCGGCCAGCCAGAGCGAGCAGTCGACTGGCTGGACTGGCTGGAAACCACCACCCGCGATACCGGCTACCTCGCGGTGATCGTGTTCGGGTTCGCCGCCGCCGCCGGCGCCCACACCGCCCTCGACCACCTCGACACAGCCGCAAGGCTGTTGGCCGAGGTCGACACCACCCCCGGAACCCGCACCACCACCTACTACCCGGTCTGGTTACCTGGCATGGTCCGCACCGCTCTGACCATCAATCGACCCGACCTCGCCCAACGACTCACCGTCGGGATCGAACCTCGAAACCCCTACACCGAACACGCCCTAGTCGCGGCCAACGCCGCCCTGGTCGAAGCCCGCGGAGACTTCCGAGCCGCCGCCGACGCCCACTCCCACGCTGCCAGCCGCTGGGAGGCTTTTGGCGTGGTCCCAGAACATGCCTTCGCGCTCCTCGGACAAGGGCGCTGTCTGATCGCCCTCGGCGACCACGCCGCAGCCACTGCAGCCCTGCAGCAAGCCCGGGTCATCTTCGAACAGTTGGAGGCCGCCCCCGCCCTCAACGAGATCGACACCCTTCTCGGCCAAGCATCCGCGCCTATCCTTTGATCAGTGCTCGTCGCTCCTCGTCCGACGAATGACGGGAAACGGGGCGGTCCGCGGTCCCCGACCGCCCCGTTTCCCAGCATTCGATGCAGGTGACCATCCGGGAGATCCGGCCTCGGGTCGTTCCGCCCGTGGCAGGGTGGTGGGATGAAAGCGTTGGTGAAGTCCGGCCCCCACCCGGGCCTTGAGCTCACCGACGTAGCAACGCCTGAACCTGGGAGCGGCGAGGTGCTCATCCGAGTCCTGCGCACCGGGATCTGCGGCACCGATGTACACATCCGGGCGTGGGACGAATGGGCCGCACGCACGATCCGCCCTCCCTTGGTCATCGGGCACGAGATCGCCGGGCACGTCGCCGAGGTGGGCGCCGGGGTCGACTCGGTGGCCGTGGGTGACGTCGTCAGTGTCGAAGGGCACATCGTCTGCGGCCACTGCCGGAACTGTCGGGCCGGACGCAGACAGCTCTGTGCCAGCACGGTCAGCGTCGGTGTCGACAGGGTCGGCGGATTCGCCGAGTACGTCGTCGTTCCCGCCACCAACGTCTGGCGGCACCGTCCAGACATGGATCTCGACGTGGCTGCGATCTTCGACCCGTTCGGCAACGCGGTGCACTGCGCGTTGTCGTTCCCCGTGCTCGGCGAGGACGTGCTGATCACCGGTGCCGGGCCGATCGGGATCATGGCGGCCGCAGTGGTCAGGCACGCGGGCGCGCGGCACGTGGTCATCACCGACATCAGCGACTATCGGCTCGATCTTGCCCGTCGGATGGGTGTGACGCTGGCGGTGGACCCGAGGAGTACGCCGCTGGCCGACGTGATGAGCGAACTCGGCATGAAGGAGGGCTTCGACGTCGGTCTGGAAATGTCAGGCGCCCCTGAAGCCCTCCACTCGATGGTGGAGGCGATGGCCCACGGGGGGCGGGTGGCCCTCCTGGGGCTCCCGTCGGGGCACTCGGAGAAGGTGGCCTTCGACTGGGTGAAGATCATCACCTCCATGCTGACCATCAAGGGCATCTACGGTCGAGAGATGTTCGAGACCTGGTATGCGATGTCCGTGCTCGTGGACGCCGGGCTGGACATCTCACCGGTCATTACCCACCGGTTCCCCTACAGCTCGTTCGAGGAAGCCTTCGCCGCAGCCGCACACGGCGCCTGCGGCAAGGTGCTCCTCGACTGGTCGGAGGTGTGACGTGCTCGAAGACCTGAGGGTCGACGTGTCCGGTCGGTTGACCGAGATGCGCGAGACCGGTGTCTATAAGCCCGAGCGGCTCCTCTCATCTCCCCAAGGCACACACGTCGCGGACGACCAAGGCCGGCAGATCCTGAACTTCTGCGCCAACAACTACCTCGGTCTGGCCGATGATCCACGGCTCGTCGCGGCGGCTCACGCAGCGTTGGATCGTTGGGGCTACGGCATGGCCTCGGTTCGATTCATCTGCGGCACTCAAGAAGTCCATCGCGAGCTCGAGGAGAGCCTCAGCAACTTCTTGGGCACCGAGGACACGATCTTGTTTCCGTCCTGCTTCGACGCCAACGGAGGCATCTTCGAGGCGCTGCTCGACGAACGCGACGCCGTGATCTCCGATGCGCTCAACCACGCGAGCATCATCGATGGCGTACGGCTCTGCAAAGCGCGCCGACTGCGCTACGCCAACCGCGACCTCGCCGACCTCGAGGCCAGGTTGCAGGAGTCAGCAGACGCCCGCTACCGGCTGATCGTCACTGACGGCGTCTTCTCCATGGACGGCTACCTCGCACCCCTCGACCAGATCTGCGCACTCGCTGACCGCTACGACGCACTGGTGATGGTGGATGACTCCCACGCCGTGGGTTTCGTCGGGCCGACCGGCCGGGGGACCCCGGAGCTCTTCGGTGTCACCGAGCGGGTGGACGTCGTCACCGGAACTCTCGGCAAAGCTCTTGGTGGTGCCAGCGGCGGCTACGTCAGCGCCCGCCGGGAGATTGTCGAACTGCTGAAACAACGAGCGAGGCCCTACTTGTTCTCCAACAGCGTGCCTCCCGTGGTCGCGGGCACGTCCCTAGCCGTCCTCGAACTTCTGACTGCATCATCTGTCCTGCGCGAGCGGGTCCACGCCAACGCCGCTCGCTTCCGGGCGGGCATGGTCGCAGCCGACTTCGACCTCCTGCCGGGGGAGCACCCCATTGTTCCGGTGATGCTGCACGACGCCGTCGCAGCAAGCCGAATGTCACAGGAACTCTGGCGGCTGGGGGTCTATGCCGTGGCGTTCTCGTTTCCTGTGGTGCCCCAGGGGCAAGCCAGGATCAGGGTCCAACTGTCCGCGGCGCACACCGAGGGCGACGTCGACGCCGCCGCCGCTGCCTTTGTGGCAGCCCGTGAGGCGATCGGCCGAATCTGATCGCTCAGAAGAACATCCACGCGGTGGCTGCGAAGACAACGACCGCGGCCACGAGGCCGACGAGGATCCAGAAGTCACGAGGGGTCGAGATCTGTTCGTCGGACGCTGTCGCGGTCCGAATCCGCATCGGTGGGCTAGCGGGTGGGGCAGCGGGGAGGAGGGTCATTGTGCACCCCTTTCGGGTGGGGAGGCGGGTTGCCTCCGTTCCTCTATCGTGACCATGGGCGGACACCGAATCCAGGGGCGCAGGGACGCTCTGAAGGGGCCGAAGGTCCCCTCTTGGCGCGGTCCTAGCGGGCGAGTTTCCGAGGATGGCTACTGGCGGGTAACATAAGAAAGACGGTCACGGACGAGCAGCCCCGGTTTCCAGGCACGGCACCGTGTCTGACACCATCGCCGCCGACAGCCGACCCAGCCGGGCCGCCACGCGAGGAGGTCGTTCCCCGACCATGAAGCGACCATGAAGATCGTCGTCTGCATCAAGCAGGTCCCCGACACCTGGGCTGAGAAGAAGCTCAGCCCGAGCGACCAGACCCTCGACCGCGACTCCGCCGACTCCGTCATGAACGAGCTCGACGAGTACGCCGTCGAGGAGGCGCTCCAGCTCGCCGAGAAGCACTCGGGCGAGGTCACCGTGCTCACCATGGGTCCGGAGAAGGCCGCCGAAACGATCCGGAAGGCCCTGTCCATGGGTGCCGACGCTGGCATCCATATCGTGGATGACGGCCTCCATGGCTCGGACGCTCTCGCGACCTCAACGGTGATTGCCAAGGCGCTGGGCACCGTCGAGTGGGACCTGGTGATCCTCGGCTCGGAGTCCACCGACGCCCGGATGTCGGTCGTTCCAGCCATGCTCGCCGAGCGGCTCGGCCTCCCGCAGCTGACCTTCGCCGAGAAGGTGGACGTCGAGGGCACCACCGTCCGGATCCAGCGCCAGACCGAGTACGGCCACGACGTGGTCGAGGCGTCGACTCCGGCCATCGTGTCGGTGGTCGAAAAGATCAACGAGCCCCGCTACCCGTCCTTCAAGGGAATCATGGCGGCCAAGAAGAAGCCGCTCACGACTCTCACGCTGGCCGACCTGGGCCTCGATGCGGCGGGGGTGGGTCTGGCCGCAGCGTGGAGCAAGGTCGATGACGCCACCCTCCGGCCGCCGCGCGAAGCGGGCACGATCGTCAAGGACGAGGGGGACGGCGGCGTTGCGCTGGCCGACTTCCTTGCGTCGCAGAAGTTCATCTGAGAGCCGAGGAAGAGTCGATGGCAGAGATCCTGGTGCTCGTCGAGCACGTCGATGGCGAGGTCAAGAAGGTCACGTCCGAGCTGCTCACTCTCGCTCGAAGCCTCGGTGAGCCCAGCGCGGTGTTCGTGGGCGCCGGGTTCGACGCCGCCCGCGACATGCTGGCCGAGTTCGGTGCCACCCGCGTATATGTGGCTGAAGGGTCCGACTTGACCGAGTTCGTCGTCGCGCCCAAGGCCACAGTGCTGGCCCAGATTGTCACCGAGCACTCCCCGGCGGCCGTGCTGCTCGCCTCCACGGCCGAGGGCAAGGAGATCGCCGGCCGGCTGGCCGTCCGCACCGGATCTGGTGTCCTCACCGACGCTGTGGCCATTGACGCGGAATTGGTCGCGAGCCAGTCGGTCTTCGGCGGATCCACCGTCGTCCGCTCGTCAGTAACCCACGGCACGCCGATCATCACAGTTCGGCCGAACGCCACCTCGCCCGTAGCGGCGCAGGCAACGGCCGAGCGTGTCGACGTCAGCGTCACCCTCTCCGACTCCGACAAGGCTGCGCGCGTCGTCGACCGGGTCGTGAAGGAGAAGGGTGGCCGCCCGGAACTGACCGAGGCTGCGATCGTCGTGTCCGGCGGTCGGGGCACCAACGGTGACTTCACCGTGATCGAGGCACTGGCCGACGCCCTGCACGCCGCGGTGGGGGCCTCACGGGCTGCCACCGACGCCGGCTGGTACCCCCACCAGAACCAGGTCGGCCAGACCGGCAAGACCGTCTCGCCCCAGCTCTATCTCGCCAGCGGCATCTCCGGAGCGATTCAGCACCGGGCCGGCATGCAGACCTCGAAGACCATCGTCGCGGTCAACAAGGATTCCGAGGCCCCGATCTTCGAGCTCGTCGACTTCGGTGTGATCGGCGACTTGTTCCAGGTGATCCCGCAACTCACAGCCGAGGTCGTCAAGCGCAAGGCCTAGTCTGGCGACGGGCGGGGCAGGCTCTGAGGCCGCTCCGTCCACTCCGCCCGCTGCTCTGCGATAAGGCCGCTCTCCGTTGATCTTCCCGACCGTCCAATTCGCCGCGTTCTTCGTGGTCGTCCTGGCCCTCAGCTGGGCGCTGATGCCCAGGCAGCGGCTCTGGAAGCCCTTCATCCTGGCCGCTTCCTACGTCTTCTATGGCTACGCGGATTGGCGATTCACGGCCCTCCTCGCCCTCTCGACGTTGGCCAACCAGCTCGGGGCACGCGCGATTCACTCGACTGAGGACCCCAAACGCCGCCGCCTGTTCCTGCGGCTGATCGTCTTCTTCAACGTCTTGCTGCTCGGGGTGTTCAAGTACTTCGACTTCTTCATCGACTCGGTCAACCGGGTGCTGACCTCCATGGGCCTCGAGGCACCCCTGCCGATCCTGGCGATCGCGCTACCGATCGGGATCTCGTTCTTCACCTTCCAAGCCATCTCCTACGTTGTCGACGTCCACCGCCGGGTCATCACCCCGGCGACCTTGATGGACTTCGCTATCTACGAGGCGTTCTTCCCGCACCTGGTAGCCGGCCCGATCGTTCGGGCCAGGGAGTTCCTGCCGCAGCTGGCGACCCCGCGCAACCATCGCAACATCCCGGCCGGGCCGGCGATCTTCCTGATCGCAGGCGGGCTGTTCAAGAAGATCGTCCTCGCCGATTTCTTGGCCACCCGGATCGTGGACCCCGTGTTCGGCAGTCCCGCGGCCCACTCCGCACTCGAGGTGTGGGTGGCGATCTATGCCTATGCGGTGCAGATCTACTGTGACTTCTCGGCCTACACCGACATGGCGATCGGGCTCGCGCTCCTCCTAGGGTTCCGATTCCCACAGAACTTCGACCGCCCCTACGCTGCCCGGTCGCTGCAGGATTTCTGGCGTCGTTGGCACATGACGCTGTCCCGCTGGCTGCGCGACTACCTCTTTATCCCGCTCGGAGGCAGTCGCGGCTCAAGCGCGAAGACGTACCGAAACCTGATGCTCACCATGCTCATCGGTGGTCTGTGGCACGGGGCGAGCTGGACGTTCGTGATCTGGGGCGGAATCCACGGCACCGGGCTGGCTCTTGAGCGGTGGTGGCGGATCCGGCAAGCCGCGCGCCCGGCCGCGCCTGAGCCCAACGAGCCGACAAGGGCTGTTGCGCAGGGAGTCTTGGCCGCTGTTGCGTCGACGCGGCGCGGTCGTTGGCGGACCCACAAGCCCAAGGACGTCACCCCAGCTCCCACCGACAACCTACCGTCCGGACCGCGCTTGTGGCTGTCAGTCGCAGTGACGTTCAACGTGGTCTGCTTCGCCTGGGTCTTCTTCCGTTCACCCGACTTGAGTACGGCGTTTGCCATGTTCGGCCAGCTCACGGACTGGGGGCCGTCGCCGCTCGTGACCTGGGCAGTCGTGGCGGCGATCGTCGTCGGGATGTCGACGCAGTTCCTCCCGCCGTGGGTCTGGCTGGTCGGGCAGCAGTGGGTGTCGAGGCGGCCTATCCTGGTGCAGGGCGTGCTGTACGGGCTGTTCATCGTGGTGATCAACACCGTGG
>JANPBY010000148.1:0-14214 GCA_031430645.1 Actinomycetes bacterium | reverse complement strand
CCGCGTCGTGGTGCGGGGTCCCGACGCGCGCGGGACCTGTTGAGAGTAACAGTCGGACTAAGGCGTCAAGGGCGCCCCGGGAGGGGCGCCCGTGACGCGTTAGTCCGACTGTTACGCTCAACAGGTCCCGCGCGAGTCGGGCCCCCGCACCACGGCGTGGCTGGTTTCTACAGCGCGCAGGAGGAGTGCCGTGCTATCCGCATTCGCTCGGGCGTTCCGGACGCCTGACCTGCGCCGCAAACTGCTGTTCACGCTCTTCATCATTGCCTTGTTCCGCCTCGGATCGCACGTCCCCGTTCCGGGCGTCTCCTACGTCGCGGTTGAGACCTGCCGCAAGGCAGTCGCGGAGAACAGCCTCTACAACTTGGTCAACTTGTTCAGCGGTGGAGCTCTGCTCGCGCTCTCGATCTTCGCGCTGGGCATCATGCCGTACATCACCGCAAGCATCATCGTGCAGTTGCTCACCGTGGTCATCCCAAGGTTCGAGACGCTGAAGAAGGAGGGCGCGGCCGGGCAGAGCAAGCTGACGCAGTACACCCGCTACCTCACCATCGGGCTGGCCGTGCTGCAGTCGACCGGGCTCGTGGCCATCGCGCGAGTTCCGGGTCAGCTCTTCCAAGGGTGCAGCGAGCAGCTGGTGCCCAATGACACGCCCTTCATCCTCGCCATCATGGTCCTCACGCTCACCGCCGGCACCGCGGTCATCATGTGGCTGGCCGAGCTGATCACCGACCGGGGCATCGGCAATGGGATGTCGCTGCTGATCTTCACCTCGATCATCGCCTTCTTCCCCTCGCAGCTCTGGACGATCCAGAAGTCGAACGGCGTTGCGACCTTCGCAGCCGTGCTGGTCATGGGGGTCGCGCTGGTGATCGCCGTGGTGTTCGTCGAGCAGGCGCAACGTCGGGTCCCTGTGCAATACGCCAAGCGGATGATCGGGCGCCGGCAGTACGGCGGTACGTCGACCTACATCCCGATCAAGGTGAACCAAGCCGGCGTCATCCCGGTGATCTTCGCGGCCTCCCTGCTCTACATCCCCACTCTGCTGGTCAATCTCTCGAGCGACCCGTCCGCCGGGTGGGCCGCGTGGTTGCAGAGGTACCTGGTGAGTGGCGACCACCCGCTCTATGTGCTGACCTTCTACTTGTTGATCATCTTCTTCACGTACTTCTACGTGTCGATCACGTTCAACCCGGACGAGGTTGCCGAGAACATGAAGAAGTACGGCGGCTTCATCCCCGGCATCCGAGCTGGTCGGCCAACCGCTGAGTACCTCGACTACGTCTTGAGCAGGCTGACCGCTGCGGGCTCGAACTACCTGGCGTTCATCGCGGTCCTGCCACTCCTCGCGTTCGCCTTCATCAACTTGTCTGGCACGTTCCCCTTCGGCGGCACGAGCATCCTGATCATGGTCGGCGTCGGTCTCGACACGGTGAAACAGATCGAGTCCCAGTTGCAGCAGCGCAACTACGAAGGATTCCTCCGCTGACCAGGCTGGTGCTTCTTGGCCCGCCTGGAGCGGGCAAAGGCACCCAGGCCAAGGAGCTCGCGGCACGCCTCGGCGTCCCCGCGATCTCGACGGGCGACATTTTCCGCGCCAATGTCGCTGGCGCCACTCCCCTCGGCCTGGAGGCGCAAGCCTTCATGGATCGCGGCGATTACGTCCCCGACAGCGTGACCAACGCGATGGTTCGGGCTCGGATCGCGGAGCCCGACGCAAAGGTTGGCTTCCTGCTCGACGGCTACCCGCGCACACCCGCCCAGGTGCGGGAGCTCGACGAGATGTTGTCCGAGGTGGGCGAGGCCCTTGACTGCGTCCTCGAGCTCACCGCGCCCACCGAGGAGGTTGTGCGCCGCCTTCTGCTGCGTGCGGCTGACCAGGGCCGGGCCGATGACACCGAGCAGGTCATCCGCCGACGCCTAGAGGTCTTCGCCGAGCAGACCGCGCCCCTCGCGGCGGCTTATCGCGAACGCGGGCTGCTCGCTCAGGTCGACGGCATCGGATCGGTGGAGGAAGTCACGGCACGGTTGTTCGCGGCTCTCACTCCCCAGGCGGCCGAAGCAGCCCCCAGCGACTCGTGAAGTTCGGTAAGCGCCCGCCCATGATCCAGATCAAGTCGCGTGACGAGGTCCAGCTCATGCGCAAGGCAGGCGTCATCGTTGGTGAGGCGCTCGAGCTGATGCGGGAGGCCGTACGTCCGGGGATCTCGACCGCTGACCTGGACGCGATCGCTGCTGATCACATCCGCAGTCGCGGCGCGACGTCGAACTTCCTCGGCTACCACGGCTTCCCAGCCACGATCTGCGCCAGCGTCAATGACGAGATCGTCCACGGAATTCCGGGGGACCGAGTCTTGCTGGAGGGGGACGTGGTTTCCATCGACTGTGGGGCGATCGTGGACGGCTGGCACGGTGATGCGGCCATCACGGTGCCCGTCGGAGTGGTGGCCGACGACGTGGCTGAACTCCTCGAGGTGACTGAAGCCGCGCTCTGGAGCGGGCTGGCCGCCGTACGGCTGGGCGGACGGCTCTCGGACGTCGGTCACGCGGTTGAGACCTCGGTTCGGGCTCGCGGTGACTACGGGATTGTTGAGGAGTACGTCGGGCACGGCATCGGCAACGAGATGCATCAGCCGCCCAACGTCCCAAACTTCGGCCGAGCCGGCCGGGGACCAGCGCTGGTGGATGGCTTCGTCATCGCCGTGGAGCCGATGGTCAACCTCGGCTCACGGCACACCCGGCAGCTCGACGACGGCTGGACCGTAGTGACTCAGGACGGGCGCTGGTCCGCGCACTTCGAGCACACGGTGGCCGTTACGCCGCAGGGTCCTTGGGTGCTCACCGCCCTCGACGGCGGCGCGGCTCGGCTCACGACAAGCTCCTGACCTGCCGGTTTCCCTCTGGGGTCACGCCTGGCGTAGACTCTGCCGGTCGGCTCACGCTGGCCAGTTGTCGCGCGTCCCGCGGCTGATCAATTCGGGCACGCTTCTCCGGGCTCCGTCGCGCCCAGCTCAACGAGCAGCACCAGCACTTTGACACCTTTCAGCAGCGAAACGCGGAGGACATGCCGAAGAAAGACGGCGCCATCGAGGTCGAGGGCACTGTTGTCGAATCTCTCCCAAACGCGATGTTTCGGGTCGAGCTTCCCAACAAGCACCTCGTCCTGGCCCACATCAGCGGCAAGATGCGTCAGCACTACATCCGGATCCTCCCCGAGGACCGCGTGGTGGTGGAGCTCTCGCCGTACGACCTCACCAGGGGTCGCATCGTCTACCGCTACAAGTAACGAAAGAGCCGCCCCGATGAAGGTCAACCCCAGCGTCAAGCCCATCTGCGACAAGTGCAAGGTCATTCGTCGGCATGGGCGCGTCATGGTGATCTGCGAGAACCCCCGCCACAAGCAGCGGCAGGGCTGAGCGCAGCACCAGTACCGACCAGTACCGACCAGCACAGCACGGAACAGCACAAACCGTTCCCGTACCCCGATCCGGATGCCATCCGGAGCGGGACGCCACCCCCGGCCCGGAGGCCGGGGACCCACCCCGGGCGGGTGGGACCGGAACGGTTCGAGACCTCCGGAACGACCAGAAAGAGAGACCACCGCCCCATGGCCCGCCTCGTTGGTGTCGACCTCCCGCGCGACAAGCGCTTGGAGGTCGCCCTGACCTACATCTACGGCATCGGCCGCACCCGTTCGCTGCAGACCCTTGCAGCCACCGGTGTGAGCCCCGACATCCGCGTCAAGGACCTCACCGACGACGACCTCGTCAAGCTCCGTGACCACATTGAGGTCGCCTTCAAGGTCGAAGGTGACCTCCGCCGCGAGGTCGCGTCCGACATCAAGCGCAAGGTCGAGATCGGCTGCTACCAGGGCATTCGGCACCGCCGCGGTCTGCCGGTCCATGGCCAGCGCACCCACACCAACGCGCGCACCCGCAAGGGACCGCGTCGCGCCATCGCCGGCAAGAAGAAGACCACCAAGTAGTCCCTACTGACCTCAGGCCAGCAGTTCACGCAAGGCCCCTTTCGTCAGTCAGGGACCGATGACCTCCAGGAGTTAAGCCAGGATGCCTCCCAAGAGCCGTACAGCGGGCGCCAAGAAGGTGCGCCGCAAGGAGAAGAAGAACGTGGCCCACGGCCACGCGCACATCAAGAGCACGTTCAACAACACCATCGTCTCGATCACGGACCCGCAGGGGAACGTGATCGCGTGGGCCTCTGCCGGCCACGTGGGCTTCAAGGGCTCGCGCAAGAGCACGCCGTTCGCAGCCCAAATGGCTGCGGAGTCGGCGGCTCGCCGGGCGCAGGAGCACGGCATGAAGAAGGTCGACGTCTTCGTGAAGGGCCCGGGTTCGGGCCGCGAGACCGCGATCCGTTCCCTCCAGGCCACCGGCTTGGAGGTGGGGTCGATCCAGGACGTGACCCCGTCGCCGCACAACGGCTGCCGTCCGCCCAAGCGCCGTCGCGTCTGACGACTGAGTTCATACGCCCCGCGTCCTAGATCGAGGAGAAGAACCAAGCCATGGCCCGTTACACCGGCCCGGACTGCAAGCGTTGCCGTCGAGAGAAGACCAAGCTCTTCCTCAAGGGTGCCAAGTGCGAGTCCGCCAAGTGCCCCATCGAGATCCGTCCCTACCCGCCCGGCGAGCACGGCCGCGGGCGCACCAAGGACAGTGAGTACCTGCTCCAAATGCGCGAGAAGCAGAAGTGCGCGCGCATCTACGGTGTGCTCGAGAAGCAGTTCCGTGGCTACTACGAAGAGGCCAACCGTCGCCAGGGCAAGACCGGCGAGAACCTGTTGCGCATCCTCGAGTCACGTCTGGACAACGTCGTCTACCGCGCCGGCTTCGCCAAGTCGCGTGACATGGCCCGTCAGCTCGTGTGCCACGGTCACTTCACGGTCAACGGCGTCAAGGTCGACATCCCGAGCTACCGCGTCAGCGAGAGCGACATCGTCGAGGTTCGCCCGAACTCCGTCGAGCTGACCCCGTTCGTGATCGCGCGCGCCGAAGCTGGCGAGCGTACGGTTCCGGCCTGGCTGGAGTCCATCCCGACGCGGATGCGCATCCTGGTCCACGGCCTGCCGGCCCGCCAGGTCATCGACACCCAGGTGCAAGAGCAGCTGATCGTCGAGCTCTACAGCAAGTAGTTCTCCTCCTGCGCCGGCCCGATGCCGTCGCGGGACGCACGTACGCGACGTCAAATAGCGGTCGTCGCGGGAAGGATGTAATCCAGTGCTCATCGCCCAGCGCCCCACGCTGACCGAGGATGTCGTCGACGACAGTCGCTCCCGGTTCGTCATCGAACCCCTCGAGCCAGGCTTCGGCTACACCCTTGCGAACTCCTTGCGCCGCACGTTGCTCTCGTCAATCCCGGGGGCAGCCGTCACGTCCATCCGCGTCGATGGGGTGTTGCACGAGTTCACGACCGTCCCCGGCGTCAAGGAGGACATCACCGATGTCATCCTGAACATCAAGGAGCTTGTGGTCAGCTCCGAGCACGACGAGCCGGTCGTCATGTACCTGCGCAAGCAAGGCCCCGGCGTCGTCACGGCCGCCGACATCGCGCCCCCAGCGGGCGTCGAGGTCCACAATCCCGGGTTGCACCTCGCCACGCTGAACGGCAAGGGCAAGCTCGAGATCGAGCTCACGGTCGAGCGTGGCCGTGGGTACGTCTCTGCTGTCCAGAACAAGCAGGTCGGCCAGGAGATCGGACGGATCCCCGTCGACTCGATCTACTCCCCGGTGCTCAAGGTCACCTACAAGGTTGACGCCACCCGGGTCGAGCAGCGGACGGACTTCGACCGGCTCGTGATCGACGTCGAGACCAAGCAGAGCATGAAGCCGCGGGACGCAGTCGCAAGCGCCGGCAAGACCCTCGTTGAGTTGTTCGGCCTGGCTCGCGAGCTCAACATCGACGCCGAGGGCATCGACATGGGTCCGTCGCCGGTCGATGCAGCCATGGCGGCCGACCTCGCGCTCCCGATCGAGGAGCTCGAGCTCACCGTACGGTCGTACAACTGCCTCAAGCGCGAGGGCATCCACACGGTGGGCGAGCTCGTGGCCCGCAGTGAGGCTGACCTGCTCGACATCCGCAACTTCGGGGCCAAGTCGATCGACGAGGTCAAGGTCAAGTTGCACTCGATGGGTCTGGCTCTCAAGGACAGCCCCCCCGGATTCGACCCCGGCTCGGTTGTCGACACCTTCTATGACGATGACGATGACCAGGGCTTCGCCGAGGACGAGCAGCTCTGAGTTTCGGCAGGAACGGTTCTCCGGAACTCCTCGCTGCTTCTCCCCGCCCCCGACAGGAGTAAGACATGCCTACCCCCACCAAGGGTCCCCGCCTCGGCGGCGGTCCCGCGCACGAACGGCTGATGCTCGCGAACCTCGCGACTGCGCTGTTCGAGCACGGCAAGATCACCACCACCGAGGCCAAGGCCAAGCGCGTACGGCCGCTGGCCGAACGGCTGATCACCTTCGCCAAGCGCGGCGACCTCGCCGCTCGTCGTCGGGCGCTCACCGTGGTCCGTGACAAGAACGTCGTGCACGTCTTGTTTGACGAGATCGGTCCTCGCTTCGCCAACCGGCCTGGCGGCTACACCCGGATCACCAAGATCGGTCCGCGCAAGGGCGACAACGCCCCGATGGCGGTCATCGAGCTGGTCGAGGCGCTCACGGTCTCGCAGCAGGCGGTCGGCGAGGCCGAGGCGGCCACGAAGCGGTCGGCGAAGGACAAGGCAGCCCAGCCGGCTGTCGCTGACGCGACGGTCGAGGAGGCTGGGGTGACTGAGGCGCTGTACGGCGAGGGCTCCTCGGCAACCCAGGCCGACGGGTACGACATCAAGGGCAATGCGGGCTCGATGAAGTACCACACTCCGGACAGCCCGTACTACGACCGCACGGTGGCCGAGGTCTGGTTCGCCACGACTGACGCCGCCGAGAAGGCGGGCTTCGAACCGACCGGCTGGGGCACCGATCACCCCTTCGGTGAGGGTTCGCACGCCCCGCTCGAGGACCCGGCCACCGCGCCGGAGGGTTACGACATCAAGGGCAATGCGGATTCGATGAAGTACCACACGCCGGAGAGCCCGTACTACGACCGCACGGTGGCCGAGGTGTGGTTCGCCACCGCCGAGGCGGCCGAGGCCGCTGGCTTTGTCGGGACCGCGGCCGACGAAGGCGCCACGACGGAGGACGAGTCCTGACCGACTCGCCCAACTCAGCACTGTGACCGAGCCCGCCTTCCCAGCTCCAGGGGACGGCGGGCTCGTTCGTCTGCGCCTGGACTTCGCCTACGACGGGACGGACTTCTCGGGCTGGGCTGAGCAGCCAGGCCTGCGGACGGTTCAGCAAGTCCTGGAGGAGGGGCTCGGCGTCGTGTTGCGGTTGGGCAAGCGGCCCCGGACGACGGTGGCCGGACGCACCGACGCGGGGGTCCACGCCCGCGCACAGGTCTGCCACGTCGACCTCCCCTGGGCATCCGTGGACCCCATCGGTGTGGACGGGCTGGCTCGTCGGCTCGCCGGGATTCTGCCGCCAGACATGGCCTTGCACGCGGTTGCGGTTGCACCGGTCGGGTTTGAGGCGCGCTACGCCGCGTTGTGGAGGCGCTACGCCTACCGCGTCGCGGATCGTCGGGGGGTCGTGGATCCGCTGCGGCGGCGTGAGGTGCTCCGCTACGCCCGACCCCTCGACATCGAGCGGATGAACGCCGCCGCGCAGCCGCTCCTCGGTGAGCATGACTTTTCGGCCTTCTGTCGACCACGCGAGGGCGCGAGCACCGTACGCACTCTTCTCGATCTCGAATGGCGCCGCACAGCGAGCGGGTTGGTGATCGCCCACGTCCGGGCCGATGCCTTCTGCCACTCGATGGTCAGGGGCTTGGTCGGTTCCTTGTTGCCTGTGGGAGAGGGCCGCCGGGCCGTGGACTTCCCGATGCTGGTTCTGCGCGCCGGAGTTCGCGACCCCTTGGTCACGGTGGCGCCGGCGCGTGGGCTCACCCTCGAAGAGGTCGCCTACCCGGCCGACGCGGGACTGAAGAACCGCGTGAAGGAGTCGCGGCGGTTCCGCGGCTGACAGAGTGGCATCGAGGTAGACGTACGGGGCTTGTGGTTCGGAAGGGGTTCTGCATGCGGGTCGTCATAGCTCTGGGAGGCAATGCCCTCCAGCGACGAGGCGAGAAGATGACCGTCGACAGCCAGCGGGCCAACGTGGCCATCGCGTGTCGCGCGATCGCACCGCTGTGCGAGGACCACGAGGTGGTCATCAGTCATGGCAACGGACCCCAAGTGGGCCTACTCGCCCTCCAGGCCGCGTCCTACGGTGAGGAGGAGTCCTATCCCTTTGATGTGCTTGGGGCGCAGACCGAAGGAATGATCGGCTACTTCATCGAGCAAGAGTTGGGCAACCTACTTCCGTTTGAGAAGCCGCTCGCTACCGTCCTCACGATGACCGAGGTCTCTGCGGACGACCCGGCGTTCAGTGACCCAACCAAGTTCGTCGGCCCGGTGTACGACGAGCCGACGGCCCGACGCCTGGCGAAAGAGAAGGACTGGTCGGTCAAGGCCGACGGTGAGTACTGGCGCCGAGTCGTCCCTTCCCCGCTTCCGCAACGGATTTTCGAGATCCGGCCGATCACCTGGTTGCTCGACCAAGGAGTCGTCGTGGTCTGCACCGGCGGTGGTGGGATCCCCACCATGTATCGCCCGGGCACCCGCGAGCTGATCGGGGTCGAAGCCGTGATCGACAAGGACCGGTCCAGCGCCGTGCTGGCCAAGGACCTTGCTGCCGACACCCTCGTCATTGTCACCGATGCCGACGGGGTCTATCTGGACTGGGGGACCCCGGCTCAACGGGTGATCGCCGAGGCGACGCCAAGTGCGCTCGCGGAGTACGGCTTCGCCGAGGGATCGATGGGCCCGAAGGTCGAGGCGGCCTCGGACTTCGCCCGCTCCGCCCCGGGAAAGTTCGCCGTCATCGGCTCGCTCGCAGACCTCCCCGAACTCCTGGCGGGCACCAAAGGCACCCGGATCAGCACGACGGCTTCGGAGATTTCCTTCCGCTGAGTGCTTACCGAGCGGGCCGGCCGTGGAGCATGATCGGAGCATGGAACGCGTGACCGGCATCGGAGGGGTCTTTGTCCGGTCGCGCGATCCAGAGCTCCTGGCGTCCTGGTACGCCCAGCACCTCGGACTGCCCGTCGGCGCTGGCGACGCCGGGGCTGCGTTGCCCTGGATCGGGGCGGGTGCCACCTGGTGGGCGGCGTTCCCCCATGACACCGAGTACTTCGGTCCGGCCCAACGCGAGTGCATGCTGAACTTTCGGGTCGCAGACCTCGATGCGATGCTCCTCCAACTCAAAGCCTCGGGGATTCGGGTGGAACCTGAGATCGAGGAGTCCACCGAGGGTCGGTTCGCCTGGACCGTCGATCCGGAGGGAACCCGGATCGAGCTCTGGGAGCCTCCGCCCGCGGAAAGCCAAGCCGATATGTCAGCCGCCGCAGGGAATGGGTTGGCCTGATCGGTCGGTGGACGGGCAGGATGCACACCCGTGGGCCACATCGACATCAACCGCGTGGGTTTCGTCCTGCCCGATGGGCGGGTCCTGCTCGATGAGGTGACGTTCCGCGTCGGGGAGGGCGCGAAGGTCGCCCTGGTCGGGGCGAACGGTGCTGGGAAGACCACGCTGTTGCGGATCATCACGGGCGATCTCGACGCGTCGAGCGGGAGCGTCACGATCTCGGGTGGGCTTGGGGTGATGCGCCAGTTCGTCGGCTCGGTGCGCGACGCCACGACCGTCCGCGATCTTCTGCTGTCTGTGGCCCCCCCACGCGTACGGGCTGCCGGCGCGGCTCTCGATGCGGCCGAGCACGCAATCATGGAGGTTGACGACGAGCCCGCGCAGATGCGCTACGCCCAGGCGCTGGCCGATTGGGCCGATGCCGGCGGCTACGACATCGAGGTCACGTGGGACGTCTGTTGCACCGACGCCCTGGGGATCCCCTGGGTCGCCGCGCAGTGGCGGGGGGTCAACACGTTGTCCGGCGGTGAGCAGAAGCGGCTCGTTCTCGAAGCGCTGCTCCGCGGTCCTGACCAGACTCTGTTGCTCGATGAGCCGGACAACTACCTCGACGTCCCCGCTAAGGAGTGGTTGGAGGAGCGGCTGCGCGAGTCACCCAAGACGGTGCTCTTCGTCTCCCATGACCGCGAACTGCTCGCGCGAACGGCTACCGCTGTCGCGAGCCTTGAGCTGAGTGCCGCTGGCAACTCCGTGTGGGTGCACGGGGACGGCTTCGCAACTTTTCACCAGGCGCGAAACGATCGCTTCGCTCGGCTCGAAGAGCTGCGTCGCCGGTGGGACGAAGACCACGCCAAGCTCAAGGCGCTCGTGCTGATGTACAAGACCAAGGCTGCATACAACGACGGGCTCGCAAGCCGCTATCAGGCGGCTCAGACTCGGCTGCGCAAGTTCGAGGAGGCTGGGCCTCCCACGGCTACTCCGCGCGAACAGAACGTCAGCATGCGGCTGCGCGGAGGGCGTACGGGCAAGCGCGCCGTGGTCTGCGAGCGGTTGGAGCTGACCGGGCTGATGCGGCCCTTCGAGCTCGAGGTGTGGTTCGGCGAACGCGTGGCCATTCTGGGGTCGAACGGCTCCGGGAAGTCCCATCTCCTCCGGTTGCTCGCAGCCGGGGGCAGCGACCCGGATCTCGAGCATCAGCCGGTGGGCGACGTACCTATCCCCAGCGTCGATCATCGCGGAGTGGCTCGGTTGGGCGCTCGGGTGCGGCCCGGTTGGTTCGCCCAAACTCATGAACACCCCGAGCTGATGGGTCGAACCCTGCTCGACATCTTGTGGCGTGGGGACTCCCACCGGGGTGGAATGGGTCGCGAGCAGGCGAGTCGCGTCCTTGACCGATATGAGCTCGCCGAAGGGGCCGAGCAGAACTTCGAGTCGTTGTCAGGTGGGCAGCAGGCGCGCTTCCAGATCCTGATGCTCGAGCTCTCCGGCGCGACCTTGTTGCTTCTCGACGAGCCCACCGACAACCTCGATCTGGCGAGCGCGGAGGCTTTGGAGGAGGGCTTGTCCGCCTTCGAGGGCACGGTCCTCGCGGTCACGCATGACCGGTGGTTCGCCCGGTCCTTCGATCGCTATCTCGTGCTCGGCGCCGACGGCGGGGTCTATGAGTCAGTGGACCCGGTGTGGGACGAAGGTCGCGTGGTTCGCGCCCGTTGATACAGATCTGGGGTGCGGAGATCTGGGCGGCAAGGATCAGTGCCGAAAGTCGGTGCTGACCGAGCGGGGGATGAAGCCCGCGACGAGTGCGAGGCCGGCTCCCCCGGCTGCTGCCCAGAAGCCCCAGTCGGCGCCGTTGGCCAAGTAGTCAGTGATGCTCTGCGAACCACGCGTCTGCTGGGTGAACACCACCAGCAGACCTCCGACCCAGAAGAAGCCAAGAAAGGACAGCACTTGGCTTCCGGCCGCCGTTGAGGCCCCGAGGATCAGGACCCCGAAGGACAAGACCATCGCGATCGACGTGAGGAAAGTCGCGGCGCTCAGGCCTGCGTAGCCCTGCCACAATCCGCGGATCGCCAGCTCATAGGCGGGCGCACCCTCCCAGAACGGAACGAACATCGACACGGTGACCGCGATCGCCGCCAGTCCGGCCAGCGGCCCCCCCAAGGAACCCTTCATGTCGCCATGATGGGGGTTCGGAACGGTGGATTTCGGGTGTTTGGTCGGAAATGGACGGACGGCTGAGGGATCTACAGGCTGTTTGGGCGATCGGATGGCCTGCTGATCGGGTCACGCCCTCGTCGCCGCTTTGACCCTGAGTGGCCGCCCCGCGTATCCTCGACCGGTTGCCCGACCTCGGTTGGGCGCATCCCCCCGGCATCCACCAGCGAAGGCCTACGACCGTGCGTACGTACACCCCGAAGCCTGGCGACATCACGCGTCAGTGGTTCGTCATCGACGCAACTGACGTCGTCCTCGGTCGGCTGGCGACCCAGACAGCGACCCTGCTGCGCGGCAAGCACAAGGCGATGTACGCCGCGCACGTGGACACCGGCGACTTCGTGATCATCATCAACGCCGAAAAGGTGGCGCTGTCGGGCAACAAGCGGGAGCAGAAGATGGCGTACAGCCACTCCGGCTACCCGGGCGGCTTGCGCGCCATCGCCTACAAGGACCTCCTAGAGACCAGGCCTGAGAAGGCCGTCGAAAAGGCGATCAAGGGCATGGTCCCCCACAACACCCTTGGCCGGCAGATGCTCAGCAAGCTGCATATCTATGCCGGGCCGAGCCACCCGCACCAGGCTCAGCAGCCGGTGCCCTTCGAGATCATCCAGGTCGCGCAGTAGATCGTCGTGGCCGACGACCCCACCCGAGCAAGACCAGTGAGCAGCAGCGAAAGGACCCGTGGCAGTGACTGACGCCACTCTCAACCCCACCGACGCGATCGATGCGGACGGCACCGACCTGGACGACGTCAGTGACGCCGGCGAGGAAGACGGGCCCAGCGAGTACACCTCCCAGACGGTGAACACCGCGCCGGCCCGCGAGATCATCACGCGGCCCGCTGCTGCCACCGGGCGCCGCAAGGAGGCCATCGCGCGGGTCCGGATCACTCCGGGCACCGGCCGATGGACCGTCAATGGCCGCGAGTTGGCGGCGTACTTCCCCAACAAGGTGCACCAGCAGATGGTTGCTGAGCCCTTCCGCATTCTTCAGGCCGAGGGTCACTTCGACGTCATCGCCCGCGTTCACGGCGGTGGCACCACCGGTCAGGCCGGCGCGCTGCGCCTGGGTCTGGCCCGCTGCCTCAACGACATCGATGAGGAAGGCAACCGGCCGACTCTGAAGAAGGCCGGCTTCCTGACCCGCGACGCGCGGATCAAGGAGCGCAAGAAGGCCGGTCTCAAGAAGGCCCGTAAGGCTCCGCAGTACTCCAAGCGCTGATCGTCGGGCGGACGTCAGCGTGGCCAGGCTCTTCGGCACCGACGGCGTCCGGGGCTTGGCCAACCGGGATCTGAGCGCGGAGTTGGCGTTGGATCTCTCGGTTGCCGCGGCTCACGTGCTCGCGGACCTCGGCGCCTTCGAGGGTCACCGCCCCAAGGCAGTCGTCGGTCGTGACGGACGCGCCTCGGGGGAGTTCCTCTCCGCGGCGGTGGCCGCGGGCCTGGCTAGCGCTGGCGTCGACGTACTCGATGTGGGGGTACTCCCAACCCCGGCCGTGGCCTACCTGACGGCAAGCACCGGCGCCGATCTTGGGGTGATGCTGTCGGCGTCCCACAACCCGATGCCGGACAACGGGCTGAAGTTCTTCGCCCGTGGTGGGGTCAAGCTCGACGACACCCTTGAAGACGCAGTCGAGGCTCGGATGCGCGAGCCGTGGGATCGCCCCACGGGGGCTGCAGTTGGTCGGATTCGTCCTTTCGCCCAGGGGTTGGAGGACTACCTCGAGCACCTACGGCTGGGTGCCCCTGGCTCACTCAGCGGATTGACCGTCGCCTTGGACTGCGCCCACGGCGCCGCGTCCCTCGTCGGCCCCGAGGCGCTGCGCCGAGCCGGTGCGTCGGTCATCGCGCTGGCTTCGGAGCCCGACGGTTGGAACATCAATGACGGATGTGGCTCCACGCACCTCGAGCCGTTGCGACGAGCCGTCATCGAGCAGGGTGCTGACGTTGGCATCGCCCTCGACGGCGACGCCGACCGCTGCCTCGCCGTCGCGCCCGACGGATCGGTCGTGGACGGAGACCAGATCCTGGCTGTTCTGGCGATGGCCATGCGAGAAGAGGGACGACTGACCCACGAAACTGTGGTGTCGACAGTGATGGCCAACCTGGGATTTCGGTTGGCGATGGACCGTGAAGGCATCAAAGTCGTGGAGACTGCGGTGGGTGACCGCTACGTCCTCGAGGCGATGCACGTGGGTGGGTACGTCCTCGGCGGAGAGCAGTCCGGCCACGTGCTGTTGCTCGACCGTGCAACCACCGGTGATGGGCTGCTGACCGCTCTCACGTTGCTGGGCCGGGTCGCAGCAAGCGGTCGCTCCTTGGTGGAGCTGGCGTCGGTGGTTGAGAGGCTGCCCCAGGTGCTCATCAATGTGCCGGGAGTCGACAAGAGCCGCGTCGACAGCGCCCCCGGCCTGACGACTGCGGTGGCGGCCGCCCAAGCGGAGCTCGGCGGGCCGGGGCGGGTGTTGGTGCGACCG
>JANPBY010000147.1:0-10049 GCA_031430645.1 Actinomycetes bacterium | reverse complement strand
GCACAGACGATCTTGCTCGTTGGTTCTGACAACCGTGAAGGATTGACGAAGAAGGAAATCAAAAATCTCCACGTGGGGGGAGGGACGTCTGAGACCGGTGCGGGCCGGCGTTCCGACACCATGATCCTGATGCACCTGTCGAAGGAGCGCGACCAGGTGACGATGGTCAGCCTTCCCCGGGACTCCTACGTCAAGATCCCGAGTTGGACCGACAGTGCGGGCAAGAGTCACGCTGCGTCCAACAACAAGCTCAACGCGGCCTACTCCTTCGGCGGTCCAAAACTCACGATCAAGACCATCGAGGCCAACACCGGCGTGACCATTGATCACTACGTCGAGGTCGACTTCCAGGGATTCGTCTCGATGGTCGACGCCCTCGGCGGAGTCGACGTCTGCATGAAGAGGGCCGTCCGCGATGAGAAGTCCGGACTCAACCTGCCCAAGGGCAAGAGCACCCTTGATGGCGCACAGGGTCTTGCGTTCGTCCGTGCTCGCTACTTCGATCCCCGAGCCGATATCGGCCGGATCGAGAGACAACAGCAGTTCCTCGGATCGATGTTCCGTACGGCGTTGACCGGCGAGGTCCTGCTCAACCCGGGGAAACTTGGCGCGTTCCTCGACGCTGCGCTCGCCTCGGTGACCGTAGACGACCGCATCACCCGCAACGACATGCTGGCACTGGCCGGCAGACTGGGCGAGGTGGCGGCTGGGAACGTCAATTTCCTCACCGTGCCTATCGCCGACTACAACTACCGGGACGGAACCCACGGATCGTCGGTTCGCTGGGACCGTACGGCCGCCGCAGAGCTGTTCGCCAAGATCGAGGCTGACCAGGCGGTCATCCCCGTTGCCGCGGCCGAGACTGCCGGTGGCGGAGCCACCACCCCGACGGTCTCCCCTGGTGACATCCAGGTTCAAGTCCTCAACGGAGCTGGCATCACCGGGCTGGCACGCAAGGCGGCCGACGATCTGGCGGCAGTGGGCTTCTCCATCTCCGGCCAGCCCGGCAACGCGGCAACTGCGGGGGCGACCCGCACGATCATCGCCTTCGACCCCACCTCCGCAGAGGCGGCGAAGACCGTCGCCGCTTCGTTGCCGGGCGCCGAACTGCGCCCGGTTCCCTCCCAAGGACCGGTCATTCAAGTCATCCTCGGATCTGACTACACCAAGGCCGTAAAGCCCTCCGTCATCACACCAAAGCCGATCAGGTCCACCGACAGCTCCGTGACCGCAGCCCGGGCCGGCCGCTGCCGCTAGCTGCCGGGCTATTTGAGCAAGTGCCGCGCCATGACGACCCGCTGAATTTGGTTAGTGCCCTCATAAATCTGAGTGATCTTGGCGTCGCGCATCATCCGCTCGACCGGGAAGTCCTTGACGTAGCCGTACCCGCCGAGTAGCTGCACGGCATCGGTCGTGATGCGCATGGCGGCGTCGGAGGCGAACGCCTTGGCCGCCGCTGAGAAGTAGGTTGCGTCGGCGTCTCGTCGCTCGGCCTTCTCGGCAGCGGCATAGGTCATGAGACGGGCCGCATCGAGGGTCGACGCCATGTCAGCAAGCATGAACTGCAGCCCTTGGAACTCCGCAACGGCCTTGCCGAACTGCCTCCGTTCCTTGACGTAGGCGACAGCGAAGTCCAGGGCGCCCTGCGCCACCCCCACGGCCTGGGCCGCAATGGTCGGACGCGTCTGGTCAAGAGCTGCCAAGGCCGTCGAGAACCCACTGCCAGGCTCCCCAACGAGGCGCTCGTGGCTGAGGCGGACGTTGTCGAAGAACAGCTCGCGGGTGGGCGACCCCTTGATTCCCATCTTCTTCTCCGGGGCTCCGAGGGTGAAGCCTTCGTCGTCGGCATGGACGACGAACATCGAGATCCCACGAGAACGCGCGGCCGGGTCAGTGACCGCCATGACCGTGTAGTAGGTCGAGACCCCGGCGTTCGTGATCCACCGCTTCGACCCGTTGAGCACCCAGTCGTCGCCGTCGCGCACGGCACTGCTGCGCATCGAGGCTGCATCGCTGCCGGATTCGCCCTCGGAGAGGGCGTAGGAGAACATCACGTCACCGCGGGCCAGGGGTTCCAGGTAGCGCAGCTTGAGCTCCTCGGAGCCAGCCAAAAGCAGCCCCGTGGTCCCCAGCTTGTTGACCGCGGGAATCAGGGAGGACGAGACGCACGCCCGGGCAATCTCCTCAATGACGATGCACACGGCCACCGCGTCGGCGCCGGGGCCGCCGTAGGCCTCAGGCACGTGAACCGCATGGAGTTCGGCGGCCACCAGCGCTTGATGGACGTCCCAGGGGAACTCGGCCGTCTCGTCGATGGCTGCCGCCCGCGGGGCGATTTTGGCGTCGACGAGGTCGCGGACAGCGGCCCGCAGCTGCTCGTGTTCTTCGGTCGGCCGAAAGAGGTTGGACACGGAGTGATGGTATGCGGGCCGGCGCGGCTACCCTCCGACAGGTGGCTCTGCACCAACTAGCCCTTGGGCAACTCCCTCAACGCCACCACTCTCAAGGAGTCGACCCGTGAGCTCCAACCCGGAGGTCTTTCCTGGGGTGTCCTACGTGATGCCGGTGCTCAACGAGGTCGGCTACATCGAGTCCGCCGTTCACAGCATCCTCGCGCAGGAGTACCCGGGACAGACTGAGATCGTCCTCGCCCTGGGGCCGTCAACCGACGGCACCAATGAACTGGTGGCGAGCCTGGCCGAGGGAGATCGCCGGATCCGAACCGTCCACAATCCTCGATCCGCGATCCCAGTCGGCCTCAATCTCGCCATTCGCAGTTGCGTGCACCCCGTCATCGCCCGAGTCGACGCACACACCGAACTGCCCGCCGGCTACACCAAACGGGCCGTGGAGACATTGCTCCGCGTGCCCGCGGACAATGTCGGCGGAATCATGTCGGCGGCCGGGAGCCCGGGTGTCCAGGCGGCGATCGCCCGGGCCTACAACAGCCGAATCGGTCTCGGGGGCGGGGCCTACCACAGCTCAGACGTGGCTGGAGGTCCCGCAGAGTCGGCCTATCTCGGCGTTATGCGGGCTTCCGCTCTGGCCGACATCGGGGGCTTCGACGAAAGCCTGCTCCGCGCTGAGGACTGGGAGATGAACCACCGACTGCGTCAATCGGGACATCTGGTCTGGCTGGACCCCACCCTGCTCGTCACGTACTGGCCGCGCAGCAGCTGGCAAGCACTGTCCCGGCAGTTCTTTGCGACGGGCATCTGGCGCGGCGAACTGGTTCGGCGCTTCAAAGGTCGTCATCCCCTTCGATTTTTCGCTCCCCCCTTGCTCACCACCGCCGCCCTCACCTCGATCGTCGTTGTGCCCCTGGGGATTCTCCTCGGAGGCTGGCTGGCGTTGGCTGCTGCGTTCTTCGTGGCCGTCGACCTCGCCTACCTCACCGTCGTGACCGGAGCCGCGGCGCTCTCCCCTGGCTCACTTCTCGACCGCGCTCGCTTCGGTGGGGCGCTCGTGATCATGCATTTCGCCTGGGGAGCCGGATTCCTCCGGGGTGTGACTCGCGGTGGCCGTCAGTCACTCGACCGCTCGCGCCACGGCTGAGGATTTGTCGCCGGACGAACCGAACCAGCCCTCGTTTTCCATGAGTTCAACCGCGCGTTGACCAGCCAAGCCGTCATCTGACGGTGCGAAGCGCTCACGCCAGGCGGACCGGCGGACTGTGAATGCATCCCCGGTCGCATCAAGGGTGCGGATCGCGTCGAGGAGATCGTCGCGGCTCTCCACCACGGGTCCGGGGGCATCGGCAACGAGGTCGAAGTAGAAGCCACGCAACACGTCCTGGTAGTGCGCCAGGTCGGGCGTGAAGAACAGCATCGGCTTGTCTGCAGAGGCGAAGTCGAACATCACCGATGAGTAGTCGGTGATGAGGACATCAGCAATGAGCATCAGGTCAGCGACGTCGGGGTAGCTCGTCACGTCGAGGAGCCGGTCGGCGTGGACGTCGCCGCCGTAGGCCAACGTCCGCGAGTGCCCGCGCACAAGAAGGACATGCTCGGGTGGCAAGTCACCGGCGAAGGCCGCCAGGTCGAGGTAGTCGACCAGCTCGTCACGGTCGTCCCGCCAGGTAGGCGCGTAGAGGACGACACGTACGTCGACTCCGATCCCCAGGATCGTTCTGATTGCCGCCGCACGGGCCGGATCCGCGAACGCGTCGTTCCGCGGATAGCCGGTCTCCCAGATCGGGCCGCGGAAGGCGTAGGACGTGCGGAAAATCGATGCGCTGTAGTGGTTCTGAGCGAGCAACGCGTTCCAGCGACGGCTCTGGCGGACGGTGGCGAAGCGCCGCCGAGGGGTCACATCAGGGCGATCGAGTGCAAGCCGCTTGAGCATCGTGCCGTGCCAGGTCTGCAGTACGTGCTGGTGGCGGCGCGGGCGGTGGGTCCATCGCAACCAGTCGTTGATCACATAGACGCGGGCCTCGGCGCGCACACGCCACCACTCCGCACTGCCCTCGACGATCCGGACGGCGCCTTCGGGGATCGCGACCGAACCATCCGCCACGCTCCAGTACCGACGAATCTCCGGGTGCATCCGGGCCAACTCTCGGTCGATCGCCAGCGGGTTGCAGGCGACGGTACGTCCGTAGAAGCTCTCGAAGTAGGCGGCATTCTCCAGCCTCCGCCGAGGCAACAAGTACCTCAGTTTCTGCCGCAGAGGGGCGGACCGCCCGCTCTCGCCCTCCCGAAGGGGCGGACCCATCCAGACCGACAACCCGCCGTCCGCGGCTTGCGCGCGCACACGGAACAGCTCGTGCAGCTCATCGAGCGCCAGCTCGGGCGCCACGGAGACCCGGGTCGACCACATACCGTCAAGGACAGCGAGCTGATAGTCGCCTGTCGGTAGCGCGAGGCCGTTCTGGCCCCAACGTGAGACAAGCAAGGGAAACGTTGCCCGCGCACCGGTTTCATCGAGCGCCCCTTCGACCGAGAGGCGCCCACCGCGCAGGCTCACACCAGAAACAGGCCCATCGAAATCGACGCTCAACATCTCGGCGGCGAGATGGATCCTTGTGACCCGTGGGCGGCTCGTACGGGTGTACTCAGGTTGAGGGCCGATGGCTTCCCCTGTACGACGCAGGATCTCCGCGAGAACGCGCTCGGTCGCATGGCCATCGGCGTGATCGAAGTACTCATGCCGCAACCACGCTGAATGCGCACGCGCGCTGGCGAGATTCTGCGGGACTTGCAGTCCCGTCAGCACAGCCAGAGCCTGCAGCCACGATCCCACCTCGAGCCCGCCGCTGAAGACGCGATAGGGCTCGTACAACCCGCGCGTGCGCGCGTAGCTCGTCACGTCCGCGGCGAGGAACACGATGGGTCCGCCCACGAGCGCATAGTCGAGGGCGATGGACGAGTAGTCCGTCACCAGGACGTCGACGACTGGCAAGAGCGGAGTCACATCGGCGAGCAGGCCCGCGCCGAGCAGCCTGACCCGGTGCGATCGCTGCGCCCCCCGGCTGTAGTCACCGCGGCCGAGCGGGTGGGTGCGCACGACGAGGACGCAATCATTGAGTTCTAACCAGCCAATGATCTCGTCCCAGGTCTGCTCGTCAGGGAGAGACGGATCGATCGCTCCGTCGCGCCAGGTGGGAGCGAACAAGATCACCGACGAGCTCGGCGGCACCTCGCCCACGAGCTCGTCCAGCCTCGTCCGCGCCAGCGCCGCAGCGTCGGTCGAGAACAGCACATCGTCACGTGGATCACCCAGGACGGCTATCCGGTCAGCCGGGATGCCGAAGGCCGTCGAGATCCTCGGCGCGACCCGCTCGGAGGACACGGGGAACAATCTGATTTGGCGGCCAGCGCTGCGATAGGCACGCTCCATGAGCCGGCGCCCCAGCGCGGTCGGCAGAAAGGATGGTGGCTGGAGCGCAACATCCGAATCGAGATGAAGACGTTTGAGGGGGATGCCGTGCCACAGCTGCACAACGAAGCCGCCACGCACGCCGTAGCGGTTCACATCTCCCATGCCGTGCGTGACCACCAGCACCCGGGCACGCAGGGTCAACCACAGTCCATGTCGACCATGCTTCGAGACCGCATCAAGTCCGAGTTGGCTCGCCTGCGCGAGTTCGTCAGGTGTGGTGGCGAGCCACACCAGGCGCACGTCCGCGCCCAGGCGCTCACGCGCGAGCCAGAGCAGCGGCAACGCTCCTTCACCCAGGCCGACGCCGGAGCCGAAGACCCAAAGCTTGCCGGTCCGAGGCACGACGAGAGCCGCGATCGCGCCGAGCACGTACAGCGGTAGACCTCGTAGGGCGCGACTGTTGCCGGACTGAAAACTGAACGCGCTCATCAACGGGCAGCCTACTGAGGTGAGGTCCCGCGACGGTCAGCCAGCGGTGAAGCCGGTCGTTCCCGAACGCCTTCGACTCAGCGCTTGACCCTTCGCTTTCGCCTCGACGTTCAAGCCCGCCTGAAACGCCACCATCTGTTCGCGCACGGTGAGGTCGGAGACCGCCAGGATCCTTAGCGCCAGCAGCCCGGCGTTCCTGGCACCCCCAACAGAAACGGTCGCGACCGGCACCCCAGCAGGCATCTGCACGATCGAGAGCAAGGAGTCCAGACCGTCGAGGTGCTTCAGCGCGACCGGAACTCCGATCACGGGCAGAGGGGTCACCGACGCCAACATCCCGGGCAGGTGCGCGGCTCCCCCGGCTCCAGCGATGAGCACCTTGAGGCCCCGCTCGGCTGCGGAGCGGCCGTACTCGAGCATCTCCGCCGGCATTCGATGGGCCGAGAGCACGTCGACCTCATGCGCCACTCCGAACTCGGCGAGCACCTCGGCGGCGGCCTCCATGACCGGCCAGTCCGAGTCACTCCCCATCACGATGCCCACCATGACCATGCCCGTCGAAGGGCCACCTACGGGCGCGTCACTCATCGATGTCTCCTCGTAGATAGGCCGCGGCGTGCCGACCGCGTTCAAGCAAGTCGTTCAGGTCGTCCCCGCAGACGGTGACGTGGCCGACCTTGCGGCCAGGCTTGACCGCCTTCCCATAGACGTGGATTCGGAGCCCTGGGTCCCTTGCCATGCAGTGCAGGAACGCCGGGTAGAGGTCCGGGAGATCCCCACCGAGCACGTTGACCATGACGGCGTACGGCGCTCGCGCAGTCGGTGACCCGAGCGGAAGGTCGAGGATCGCTCGAAGGTGCTGCTCGAACTGTGAGGTGACGGCACCGTCGATGGTCCAGTGCCCGCTGTTGTGCGGGCGCATGGCGAGCTCGTTGACCAAGACCCCCGAGGGCGTGTCGAACATCTCCACGGCCAAGAGTCCGACGACCCCGAGCTCACCGGCCACCGTGAGCGCCGCCTCCTGCGCGGCCACCGCATGGTCAGCGGAGATCCCGGGCGCGGGGGCGACCACCTCGCGGCAGACCCCGTCCACCTGAAGGGTTTCGACGATGGGGTAGGCGACGGCCTGCCCGGATGGCGATCGGGCGACCAGTGCGGCGAGCTCGCGGGTGAACTCCACGCGTTCCTCGGCGAGCAACCCAGGGCCTCCCGCGGGGAGTCGAACCAACCAGTCCGCGGCGTCCCCGCTTGAGCTGACCAGCCGTACGCCCTTGCCGTCGTAGCCGCCCCTCGAGGTCTTGACCACCAAGGGGAAGCCGACGAGCTCGGCGAAGGCAGCTATGTCCGCGGCGGTTCGCACCTCCGCCCACCTCGGGCAGGGGACCCCGGCGGCCGTGAGCCGCCGACGCATCACCAGCTTGTCCTGGGCGTGCTCCAAAGCGTCCGGTCCAGGACGTACGGCGACGCCGTCCGCCTCAAGCGCCCTCAGGTGGTCTGTGGGCACGTGCTCGTGGTCAAAGGTGACGACGTCACAACCGCGGGCAAAAGAACGCAGGGTGTCGAGGTCGTCGTGGTCACCGACAACCACCTCATGGCTGACCTGAGCTGCTGAGGAGTCCACGGATTCGCTGAGCAGTCGAATCCGGATACCCAACGGAATGGCGGCCTGCTGCATCATCCGGGCGAGCTGCCCGCCACCGATGACACCGACCACGGGATCCATGCGCGGAGCCTAATGGCCGGCGAAGCACGACCAGAATGTGACGCTGTGTAGGGCCTCGTCGACGGCTCGTAACGCACTGCGCCCGATGGTCTCGATTCGGGGTGCCGGGGTGGCTCGCGCTCGACAAGGAGCGGACTTCCCCGGCAGACTGCTGGCAGTCGTAGGGGAGGCAGAGATCCTCGGGCGCACTTGGTCGCATAGCCCGCGGGGAGCCACAGCGAAACCGGCCCTGCCGGCCGGGGGGACGACGCCGTCCTCCCGTCACGATGCTGTGCCTTCGGAGGGCTCCATGTCGACCGTTCCCCGTGCCATCCGCTCTCGTTGGGCTGGCGGTCGCCAGCTCCCTGCAGCGGTTGCCGCACTGGCGCTCGCGGTGACCTCAGCTGGCCTCCTGCTCGGGGCGAGCCCGGCGGTAGCCAGCGACTACACCGAGGCCACGATCGAGCTGGTGAAGTCGGCCGCGCAGGACGGGAAGCCACTCGCGGCAGACGCTTCTCTCGCGCCGGGTGAGGCCTTCGACTACCTCATTACCGTGACGAACATCGGGGACGGGGACGCCCGCACCATCGAAATCACCGACAACCTCCCCTCGAGCGTCGAGCCGGATGGAGACGTCACCGTCAAAGACGGAAACACAGTCCTGAGCACCACTCCGGGGAGCGACCCCCTCATCGTCGTCATCGACGAAATGAAGCCCGGGGCCGAGGTCCTCGTCACCATCCCGGTGCAGGTGGTTGACGACGCCAAGGAGTGTTCGAGCTTCAGCAACCAGGCAACCGTGGACTACGTGTCCTTCGGACCCGGCTACTACCAGGACAAGGACAAGTTCGCTGAGAGCAACACAGTGGACCTGTCCGTTGACTGCGACACTGAGGAGGCCGTCGACCTCAGCCTGGCCAAGCTGGTCAATGGCAAGCCCTCAGTCACCGTTGTGGTCGGCGCCCAGGTCACGTACACCTTGACCGTCGACAACGCTGGCCCGGATGACGCGACCGGGGTCGTTGTTGAGGATGCGATCCCCGCCGGAGTCACCTTCGTTGAGCAGACCGGTGGTGACGGGACGCTGTCAGCCGACGGGGCCACCTGGACCGTGGGCGACGTACCCGCTGACGACAGCGCATCGGTGACATTCACCGCAGACGTCGTCGCGACTGGCACCCACACCAACGTCGCTGAGATCACCGAGGTGGACCAGCCCGACACCGATTCGACGCCAGGCAATGGCTGCGAGGGATCCACTGCCGACGAGGACGACTGCGCGGAAGCCACGGTTATCGCAACCGAGCCGGCCGGGAGCCTGGCGATCGTCAAGGCCAACGAGCCCGCCGGGGTCGTCGCCTTCGGCACCATCGTCACCTACACCCTGTCCGTCTCGGTGCCGGAGACCGACGCAGACCCGCAGACCGGCGTCATCGTCACCGACACGATCCCGGGCTACGACGACGAGCAGACCTCAGGCACGACCACCTACCAGGAGAACTCGGCGATCTGTGTGGGCGAGCCTCCGGTGGGCGGAACCTGCGACGTCACCACCGTTTTGACCGGCAGCACGGTGACCGGCTTGTCATGGGGCCTCGGAGCGATTGCCCCGGGCGAGACCCGGCAGGTGCAATTCCAGGTGTCTCTGGACAAGCAAGACGCGGTGGTCCCGAACTCCGAGACCGTGGACTTCGTCAACGTCGCTGCCGTCAGCAGCGACACCGTCCCGTCGACCCCGTCGAACGAGGTCACCAACACCGCGGTGATCACCGAGGTGTCGGACGAGGAGCTCGTCGAAACTGGCAGCGGCCTGCCGCTGGTGCCGTTGGCCGCCTTCGGTCTGCTGCTCATTGGGTTGGGTGCCCTGGTCGTACGGCACCCGGCGCTCGCCCCGGTCGCGATCTACCGAGGCAGGCACACCTCCCGATAGCCCCGAGCAGGTAAGTCGTCCGGCCCCCCACCCCGCGTGGGGGGGGGGGCGGGGGCGCGGGGGGGGGGGTTGGGTATACACACGTTTGGGTTGTGGGCGGGGTAGTGT
>JANPBY010000146.1:0-9776 GCA_031430645.1 Actinomycetes bacterium | reverse complement strand
TTAGCGCCGGAAACTTGCCGAACGGCACGATAGAACGAGGTCAGGAGCTCGTTGTAACGTGCAAGGCGTTCGTTGAACCGGGTGCTCCGTGGTGCAACGAGGGCTGGAACGTATCGAGTGCGATCTACCATGGCCTTGATTGTCCGCACCTCCTTGACGTCGAGTTGATCCCAGCCGCCGAAGGCGATGTCTCCGACCTTGCTCCAGAAGGGACAGCGGCTGAACGGTTCACCGCAACCACACAGTTCGTCGTCAACCAGGCTGCGTTCCCACAGGTGGACGCTCTCGCCGATCCCTGCGTGTCCAGGAAGCTGGCTGGCAAGGCGCTCGATCAGCGTGGAGCCACTGCGGCCGAGCCCGGCCACAAAAAGCACGTTCACGCGCGGTTCAGGCAGGGGTGCATGGTCGGGCGCACCAACAGGCTCGACTCCGACGGGGGTCGGAGCTGCGCCAAGTAGCTCGACCAGGATTCGACCGACTGCTAGCGTTCCCGGGAGCTGACCGGTGGCGCTGCGTTGCTCCACCCGGAACGCCTCGGGCTCGGCCAGCGCACGGCCGAGCAGCGCGGTGAACTCCGCTTCCTGCTCCGCGAGGGCCACGATGCCTGCGGTCCCCATGCGTCGTGCGAACAGCTGCTGGTGACCGTCGACGTGCTCGCCATGCGCAGGGTCCCGCGGTACGCAGATCGGGAGGTGGCCGTGTCGACGGGCTTCGGCGATGGTGGCCGGTCCTCCGTGGCAGACCACGATGTCCGCGTCTGCCATCGCCTGTTGAAGCGCGTCGTGGTCGAACAGAGCGTGACCTTCGGCAAACCCGGGCGCGGCAGCAGAGCCGTACTGGACCACGACCTTGGCGCGGTCGCGTCCGATGGCCTCCGCCCACCGGTCGACCCAGTCCACTAGCCGGTCGAAGCGGTGATGGTCGGTTCCAACGGCCACGAGCACCATCGGATGGTTGGGCATCTCGGTCAAAGCAGGGCTCCGATGACGATGCTGTCCCGATAGAACTTCTGCTGATCAGGCCACTGGACACAGAAAACCGTGCTCAGAGGGCGGCAGAGGCGCCCGGTCAAGGTCGGGCCATCAAGGCGGTCGTAGACCTCGATGTACACGGTCTGAATCCTCAAGGTCCGAGCCACCAGGAAGAACGGGAAGGCGACCGCTGCACCCGTCGAGACGATGCAGGCCGGTCGCCGCCGGCGGACCTCCTTGACTGCCAAGCCCAGGTTGCGCAGCAGGTTGCCGAGGTCTCGAGTCGTCGGATGATGCGCCCAAACGACGTCCTCGTTCTCGAGCAAGGAGATCGCATCTTGGGTGTCGAACGTCACCCAGGTCCGCCGGGCTACCGGCCACAGCGTCGCAACGTCGAGCAGCTGGGCGAGATGCCCTCCGCTGGAGCAGACCAGGAGGACGTCCCCTAGGGGGGTGGGTCTCTCGCTATCGCCGCTCCGGCTCGTCATCGGGTGGGGTCCTTCGTCGATCGTTCGCCGGCGCGGCCGCGAGTGCGGTGCGCTCATGTCTGCTCACCCAAAGTAGCGAGGTTCTTCCCCACTTGTCGGCGGCTGAGTCACGAAAGGGGACGGCCAGCCGACGGATCGCATCCGAGCGTTGGTCCCGGTGTGGTCCGAACGTACGGGGCGGTGTCCCCCTGTCGGTCTAACCCAGTACCGGACCCTACGGTCGGGCGTCACCCACTGTTATCGTCAAGTTCGCCGTTGTGAGCAAACGTGCGGGGGTCCGGAGCTTGGGCCGCCGCCTTGGACCGAAGGCTGTCGATGCCCGCTCTCGCCCCAGAAGCACCCATCGGGACTCCGCAGGATCTGTCTTGGCTGCGACGTGGATGGTGGGTGGTCGTGCTCGCAGTCTTCGTCGGCGCAGTCGCCGGGCTGTTGCTCGCGACGGTGGCCCCGAAGTCCTACGAGGCCAAAACCGCAGTTCTTGTGTTGCCCACCATCGCGGCCGACGGCTCGACGATCGTGCGCAACGGTGAAGTCAACATGGACAACGAAATCCAGATCGTGCGTTCGCAGCCTGTGGCCGAGGAGGCCAGGGCCCTGCTGCGCGTGGCGACGCCAACCGATGAACTGGTCAAGCAGATTTCGGTGGTGGTGCCAGCCAACACCTACATCCTCCAGATCACCGCAGAGGCCGACACGGCTGAAGGGGCTCTTACGCTTTCCCATGCCTTTGCCGAGGGCTACCTGTCCGCGCGAGGGAGTTCGGTCCAGGCGGATGTCGACGCTCAGATCAAGGAACTCGGCGAACAGAAGAAGGCTCTGACGGCGCAGTTGCTGACGGCCAACAAGGATGCTGGCTCAGACAATGTGACGACAGCTGCTGTCGGTGAGTCCAACCGACAGATCCTGGTTCCGCAGATCTCCCAGCTCAACCAGCGCCTCGCATCCCTCTCGGGTGCAGCAGTTGACCCGGGCACGATCATCAACGACGCCCGGCTGCCGGACTCGCCCACCTCGCCTGTTCCGCTCCTCTACGCAGCGTCAGGCGCCGCGCTCGGCTTTCTTGTTGGCCTCATGATCGCCTACGCGATCGGCGGCAGGCGGCGGCGGGTGCGATCAGCCTCTGACCTTGCTGGTCCGAGTGGTCGCGCCTTTGCTCTCGAGGTCTCTGGGCCAGTTGCGGAGGTCGGACTCCTCCCTACCGGACGTGGAGGTGAGGTCTTCGACCGGCTGCGGTTGGCGCTCATCTCGTCGGTCCCGGCCGAACGGCCGGCGGTTCTCGTCTGTCCAGCAACCAAGTCCGCTGGCGCCTCGCTGGTCACGGTCAACTTGGCGTCGTCGCTCGCGCGCATCGGCCATCGGGTGTTGATCTTGTGCGCTGATCCACTGTCAGAGACACCCAGCGTCCTCGGCGTGAAGAACGATGGCGGACTTGCTGACTGCCTGCGCGAGGGTCTCGAACTCGCAGAACGAGTCCAGATCTCCACCTTCTCCGCTCGAGTGGCTGTGGTGGCACCTGGACGGGATCTCGCCGAGGCCGTGAGTGTGAACTCAGCCGAGCGGCTGGCCGTCCTCCTGCTCAAACTCCGTCAAGACACCTCGTTGGTGCGCCCGGGTGATTTCGTACTGGTCGAGACCCCGGACACCACCCAAGGTGTTGATGCCCAAGAACTTGCGCGGGTCGTGGATTGCTGTGTCGTCGTTGCCGAGAACGGTCGGGCGACCGTGCGTGATGTCGAACGCACCGAATCTGATTTGGCATCTGTCAGCGGAACGGTTGCCGCTCATGTCGTGGTTCCGGCACTCCCACTCCCAGTCACTTCTGAGGGCAGCCCGCTCGACGTCCGGCTCAAGGGCTCGGGCGACCTGGGGAACGGGCGGCCTGACACAGCATCGGTGACGCTGGGCACAGACGGCCGTCGGAGCTGATTGGGAGCGCGATGACTCTCGCCCTGGATCGCTCGCCTTCGGGTGCGAACGCTGAGACCTCGCTCCTTCGGCTGTCTGCGAGGACTGAGCTCCGCGCCATGTTTTCTGGCCCCTCATGGCCCCTTGCGGCCCTGCTCGTGCTCTATCCGTTGTGGTGGTTGCTCGGATTGGCAGCCTTTGCTTGGATGCTTTTCGCGGTCCCCATGTTGGTTGCGTTATTGCGTCGGGGGTCGGTGCGCTTTCCACCGTGGTTCCTGGTGTGGGTCGCGTTCCTCGGGGTGGTGGTCCTTGGAGGCCTGACAGTCGGGGTCAGCGCCCCCGACACCTTGCCGATCAGCGGCGGTGGTGAGCGGTACATCACCTTCGCGCTCCGTCTCCTTCACTACCTTTCGGTGACCGTGATCCTGATTTACGCAGGGAACCTCAGCGAGCGGGAACTCCCGCGCATGCGCCTTGTCCGCATGCTGGGTGTGCTCTTCATCACGACTGTTGCCGGTGGGCTGGTCGGGATGCTCGCCCCGCGACTTGAGTTTGCCTCTCCGATGGAGCGGCTCCTCGGTTCGGGGCCGGTGAACCTCCTCGTCCCCGGGCCATCCCTAGGGGCGAACCAATTCGTCCAGCAGTTGACTCACGTGTCCTTTGCTCAGACGCAGGAGATTCTGGGTACTCCCCGACCGAGCGCGCCGTTCGAGTTCGCAAACTCATGGGGTACGAACTACGCGATGCTGCTCGGGTGGTTCGTGCTCGCCTTCGTGCTGGCCGGGACCCGTCGCACGCGTTGGATCGGCATGGTTCTCATAGCCCTGTCAGTAATTCCCGTCATCTACTCGCAGAACCGCGGCATGTGGTTGGGACTGATGCTCGTGGTCCCCTATCTCGTGGTACGCCTGGCACTTCTTGGCCGGTATCGGTTGGTGATGGCTTGTGTAGCACTGACGCTGGGTTTTGCTGGGCTTGTTGCGGTTACCCCTGCACTGGGTGGGGTCGTGACGAACCGGGTGGCGACCCCACACAGCGACGAGATCCGTTCGTCGTTGGCTCGACAATCGATCCAAGCGGCTCTGAATTCGCCGGTCGTGGGCTACGGGACCACGCGAACGACGATCGGCAGCGAACGCTCGGCCGCGATCGGAGCAACCGTGGATTGTCCGAAGTGCGGCAACCGCGTGATAGGGAGCACTGGCCAGCTCTGGTTCTTGCTGATCAGCCACGGAATTCTGGGAACCTCCCTCTATCTGTTGTTCTTCGCCCAGGCAGTGGTTCGCTATTGGCGCGACCAATCGTGGCTTGGCATCGTCGGTGTCCAGGTGCTACTGCTCAGTCTCTTCTTCAGCCTCTTCTATTCAGCTCTCGTGTCGCCACTGGTGATCGCCATGCTTTCCCTCGCCGTGCTCTGGCGCGGCGCATTGGCTCGTGAGCAGGCTGCTGTCGCATGAGCCTCGAATACATCACTGACACCCTCGGTGCCCTTCATCCGGACGCGACGGTCGGCCCGTCAGTCAGCGACGAGTCTGTGCGCTACTTGGTCATCCCCTCCGCGGCCCGTCCGGCATTGGTTCTCCCGGCGGACTCGAGTGCCCAGGCGGCCTCTGCCTGCCGCAGCTATGCCAAGCCGCAGGGTGTTCGTGCCCGCGGACGGACGGCAATCCTGGCCGGGGTATTTGCGTCTGGACTGGGGAACATCGTGTTTCGGGATCACATCCTCGTCGGCCCCAGTCGGACTCCTGGGCTGGATGAGATTCTCTCGGAACTTCTCAACGCTGAGGTGGCCTTGGCGTTCCCTGTAGGGAAGGTTCGGTCGAACCGAAAGCCGGTCGTTCAGGCCATCAGTGAGACCGGCGTCGTGCTCGCCTTCGTCAAGCTCGGGGTCGATGACCTGACGGACGCCCTCGTTGAGCACGAAGCCGCGGCACTGGGCCACCTCGGCAGCCTCGATCTGGGAATCGTCCGTATTCCCCGGCTGCTCGCAGCCGGGGAATGGCATGGTCGCCGCTTCCTGGTCAGCGAAGCTCTGGCGCCGACCAAGAAGCGAAGGTCGGATTCAGGGCAGGCTCTGATCCGCGCCATGCGCGACCTTGCCCGGGCTGACGGGGTGAGCCGGGGTCCCTTCGCGGAGCTGGCCTGGTGGGGGGGCGTCACGCGTGCTGTCGAAACCTTGCCGAGCACCGCGCCCGCGTTGCGGCTGCAGAGAGTCTGCGCCGAACTCGCGACGATTGGCCAGAGTCCTGTTGCCGGCGGGTCCTGGCATGGGGACTGGAATCGCGGCAACTTCGCGGTTCAAGGTGACGGCGTCTTGGTCTGGGACTGGGAGCGATTTACCCAAGGGGTGCCGCTTGGCTGGGATGCCCTCCACCTGGCCCTAGGGGAGATCGTGCCGCGCGGAGGAGCACCAACGCCGCAACGGGCCGCCCAGTTGATGAGTGATGTCTCCAGCTTGATTCGGCCACTTGGCGCCGCGCCGGGGACGGAGGCCCTGGTGGCCGCGCTTTATCTGGTCGAACTCGGGACTCGGATGTTGGCGGATCGCCAAGCTGAACTCGGTGTGGCAATGGGGGCCATCGATCGCTGGCTGCTTCCCGTCCTGGAACCGATGACCCAGCGTTTGGTAGCGGGCTTTGAGGCGCAGTCTCCGCTCGGGATCCGCGGAGCTGAAGCATGACAAGCAAGGCACAAGCTCGAACGCGAGCGGTTCGGCTTGGGCGGGCGGGCGCTCGGAGTTGGGGTACGGCCTCAAGTCGACTGCGTGTGTTGCCCGACTTTCTTATCGTCGGTGGTCAACGATGTGGCACGACCTCGATGTTCAAGACGCTTCTGCAGCACCCAGCGGTTGTGGGTCCGTTGATGCACAAGGGGATTCACTACTTTGACACCGCGGACTATGCCCGCGGGGTCGATTGGTACCGCGGCCAGTTCCCACTGCGACAGACCATCCAGCGACGAACCAGTGCGAGAGGCGAACCAGCCCTCACCGGCGAGTCGAGCCCCTACTACGGCGTCCATCCGCTCGCAGCCGAGCGGATCGCGACTGACTTGCCTGACGTACGACTGCTCTTGCTCATCCGAGACCCCGTTGAACGAGCGTTCTCCGCGCACACTCACGAGTCGGCCCGGGGATATGAGCATGAGCCGTTTGCCCGCGCCCTCGAACTCGAGACTGAGCGCACGAGGGGCGAACGTGAGCGAATTCTGGCCGATCCCACCTATGAGAGTTTCTCGCTCCGGCATCACGCCTACGCCGAACGCGGACAGTACGTCGAGCAGTTTGAGCGGTTGGTCAGCATCTTCGGGACCGAACGCCTTCACGTTGTAGACAGTGACCGTGTATTCGAGGACCCAGCGCCCGTGATGACCGGAGTGTTTGAGTTTCTCGGGTTGTCGCAGCCCTCCACTCTGGAGTTCCGCCAGCACAATGCTCGTCCGCGCTCACCGATGCCAGAGCCCCTGCGCACTCGTCTGAAGGAGCACTTCAGCTCGTACGACGACCTCCTGGTCGACGCCTTGGGCTGGACCCCCCGATGGATGGCTTGACCGGACCTCGGCCAGCGGTTCCGCCACCGATTGGCCGCACCCCACAGGTAAGCGAAAGGGATGCCGGGTTCAACGTTCGGAGTTTTGCTCGCGGGGGATTGCTCTCACTGTTCGGGTCCTTGACCGCGGGGGTGAGCGGGTTTGTCTTGACCGTGCTTCTCGCGCGGGGTGTGCCGGTGCAGACGGTGGGTGTGCTCTTCGCTGCACTTTCGATCTTCTTGCTCGCCTACACATTTGTCAGACTGGGTGCGTCGACCGGGGCGGTCTACTTCGTCGCCCGGCTGACTGCATTGGGCCAACCCGAACGCGTCCGTTCGGTCTTTCGGTCGGCGCTGCCGCCCGTGCTCTGGGTGTCGGTGCTCACCGCCGCAGGGCTCTTCTTCGCGGCGCCAGCGCTTGGCCGCGTCGTCGTCTCCAGCGATCCAGAACAGACAGCCCGAGCAATCCAGGTCCTGGCTGCCTTCTTGCCCTTCGCGGCCGTCATGGATGTCTGTCTCTATGGCACCCGGGGGCTGCATCGGTTGCGGCCGTTGGTGCTGGTCGATCAGATCGGACGGCCCCTGGTCCAGCTGCTTCTCGTTGCGGGCTGCCTGGTCATCGGTGCGAAGGGCGCGCCCGCTCTGGCTGTCGCCTGGGCCTCGCCCTATCTTCCGGCCGCTGTTGTCGCTGGTGTCTGGTTGTGGATGTTGCTCTCTCGTGGTGATCGTCGCCGTGGGTCGGCGGCGGCGACGGCAGGAACCATGCACCGGGAGTTCTGGGGCTACTCGTGGGCTCGCTGGCTGCAGAGCCTTGCTCAGATTGGGCTCCAGCGGATCGACATCATCCTGGTCGCCGCCCTGATCGGTCCTACCGAAGCTGCTGTCTATGGCGCGGTGACGCGCTTTCTGGTCTTCGGCCAGCTTGCTGCCGGCTCGATTGCCGCCGTCGCCCAACCCCGGATCAGCCGGCTGCTGGCATTGGAGGACAGGGACGGCGTCCAGGCTCTGTATCGAGTCTCGACCACGTGGCTCGTCCTGGGCACCTGGCCGCTCTATCTCGGACTCGTGGTGTTCTCGGAGCAACTTCCGCTGATCTTCGGACCGAGTTACTCGGCCGGGTCTTCGGTTCTCGTCGTCCTGGGCCTGACCATGTTGATCGCCACAGCGTGTGGTCTGGTCGACGTGGTGCTCGCCATGGCTGGCCGGACCACCTGGACTTTCTACAACGCCCTCGGAGCCCTGGCCATCAATGTCGCACTCGATCTTCTCCTGATCCCGCGTTGGGGAATCTTGGGGGCTGCTGTCGGCTGGGCCTGGGCGATTGCGTTCAAGAACCTCGTTCCTTTGGTTCTGGTGCAGCGCCACCTGCGGATCGACCCCTTCGGGCGAGCCACAGTGACGGCGGCCTCACTCGCCCTCGGGGTCCTCGGCGTGGTCCCGGGGGGGCTCGCTCTGGCGCGCGCACCCTTCCCGGTCCTGGTCGTCGCGTTCGCCCTCGCGGCCCTCGTCTACATTGTCGCCGTGCTACGCCTGCGTTCCCTGTTCAGCCTCGATGTCCTGCGGCGTAGCGGCAAGGGAGTGGCGGACCTTGGTCGGGACACCTGAACGGGAACGGGGAGTGGCCCGCCATCGAGCGCGCAGGCCGTTCGGCCGGGCCTTGTGGTGGCTGCTGGTCTTTGGGGTTGGCATCTCCTTATGGTTTGCCTGGCGAGCCGCCGATCCTCCAGTCGATGTCGCCGTGCCCCCAGGGGCCAACCCAGTGAGCACCACGGGACGAGGCCCGGAACCGCCGACCGACCAAGTGTGGGTCGGGGCATGGATCACTCCCGCCGTGTTCTCACAGGCTGGAAGGGTTGCTGCCGTTGAGGATTTCGAGCGCCGCATCGGTCGCCGGCTGGACCTGGTGAACTCCTTCCACGACTGGGACGACGCTTTCCCAACCCCGGCTGACATCGCTGTCGTCGAGCAGGGCCGAGAGTTGATGGTGTCGTGGTCCGGCACCGACACGCGAGTGATCTCCTCCGGCGCCTACGACCAACAGATCAGGGAGCAGGCGAGAGCGGTGCGCAACCTCGGCGCGCCCATCCTCATCAGGTGGCGTTGGGAGATGGACCGCCCCAACCTGCAGGCGAGTGTCTGGTCCCCAGAGGACTACATCGCGGCCTGGACCCGGATCCGCGGCATCTTCACGGAGGAGGGCGCGACCAATGCGGGTTGGGTTTGGTGTCCCTTGGCGAATGGTTTCCCGGACGGGAGAGCGCAGCCCTATTACCCGGGCGACGACCAGGTCGATTGGCTCTGCGCGGACGTCTATCCAAACGAGGACGGCTCATCCTTCGCGGAGGAGGTGGTGCCGTTTCTCGAGTGGGCGGCTGACCATCCGCGGCCGATCGTGATCGGTGAGTTCGGGGACGAGTACGACCCCGAGGACCCCAGCTTTCAGGGGCAGTGGATTGATGGGGCGACCGAGGTCGCCAAGACCTCGACGCAGATTCGCGCGATGGTCTACTTCGAGGGGCGTCGCGGAGCCGACAATGCTGCCGGGAAGCGGCCCTTCGACTACACCCTGGCCGAGGGGACCGCCGGCCTGGATGCCTTCCGCCGGCTCGCCTCCGAACTCGCGGATCGCCCATTTTCCGGTCGCTAAGGACTCGGAACGCTGGCTATTTGCGTCACGATCCCTCACCGTGCGTGATCCCACTAGGTCGTTCGGTCGCTCCCTTCCCCTCAGACGGTGGGTGTCTCGGCAACGGGCTTGCCACGAGGCGGGGTCTTGGGGGCAAGATGACCCCGGGCTGCGAGGCCTGTCGACGGTTGTCATGCCGTGGACCGTTTGATGGGGGAGTCCTGTGACCACGTTCACAAGCCGCTTGTTGTCCGTCGTT
>JANPBY010000145.1:0-2791 GCA_031430645.1 Actinomycetes bacterium | reverse complement strand
AAGCCGAAGTGCTAGATCGAGCAATGATCCATGTCAGACGGGGGTGCGCCCCCACATTAGGGTTTTGCCTCATTGCGATGCTGGCGCTTCCACCCGATGCGCTGGCGCTCAGGACCCATCCACAGACCCCAAAGGCTACCGTCCGCCTTGCGAGGGATCCTCTCCGGCGACGTCCGCAGCCCTATCCCTCTTTTTCCTGCAAAGGGTTTCGAGTGCGAGATCGATGATGCTGGGTCCAAATGCGGGCGTGGCACGGTCGAAGGCACGGCGGGCCGAGTCGCGGGCGTCCGCGAGTTCCTCAGGGGTCTTGCTCGCCCAAGAGTCGAGGGCATTGGCGACCTGAGTCGGATCAGCGCGGTCCAAAACAATGCTTCCACCGCCGCTGGCGATGACGTCGGTCCAGGGCGTGGTCGGGGTGGTGATCACAGGGCAGCCAGCCTGAAGAGCCTCCGCGATCACGTGACCATAGTTCTCGCCTGCTGTAAGCAGCACGACACAGTCGGAGTTCCACAGGACTTGGGTGATCTCGTCTCGCCGTGCGGTCCCGGAGTACGTAAAGCAGACGTTCTGCGGCAAGATCTTCGCCGCTCCGAGGCAGCGTGCCCAGTACTCCTCGGACTCCACCGGACCATGCGCTGCAACATTGATCTTTGCACGCACGCCAGCGAGGCCTTGGAGTAGCTCCAGGAGCCCTTTGGTTGGGTGAATTCGACCGAGGAAGAGCACGCGCAGCGCCGCGCTCCGCTCGCTAGGCGAGCCGGGGGCGATCACGTCAGGGATGTTGCTCGACATCAACACCGGAACCCCCGGAAACCACTCAGCCAGTACCCCCGCCTCATGGAGACTCGTGGATCCGACCGCCGAGATAGTTCTCCGGTAGACGCACCGGAACGCTGGCCCAGCAAGTCGCTTCTTCCGGCTCTTGAGCGCCATAGCGCCGGGCTCCAACTCCCCTCGGGGCATCAAAACCACATGGCCGCTGAGGCGCCGCACCCCACTGAGAATTGCCGGGAACAGTGACAACTTTTGATGCCACAAACTGTTGAGAAGTATCAGGTCAAACGCCTGCCCCGACAGCCACCCGAGAAGACTCGCCCACTGCAACGGCGACGATACGTCTACGTAGTAGATCGTCGCTCTTCCTCGAGTCACCTTCCTTCCCGAGAGGCCAGGGAAAGGCTCGGAAGCGCCGAAGTCGCGATCGGGGGCAACCACGATGATGTCGTGCAACTTCGACGCACTTAGAACGAGATTGGTGATCGACCGAGCAGGACCGCCAGCCCTGACCGCGGGCTCGAAGGCGGGCGCGAACACCAGCACGCGCAAGGACCACCTCCGGTGCCGTCGACTATTCTGGCATCGTAGGGTAGTTCTCAGTTCGCCCCGGTCCGGGAGTTCTCGTGTGCGCTGCCCCGCGCGCGCGACCCCAATATGCGCGCGCAGATGCGGTAGGTGCTGGGTGCCGAATCCTCAATCGCTGGCCGTGATCGGGTTGGGGTACGTCGGCCTGCCGCTCGCGCTCGAAGCCATTCGCGCCGGGATTGCCGTCGTGGGCTATGACACGTCTCACCGGGTGATTCGCGACCTAAACGCGGGCGGCTCCCATGTCGACGACCTTTGCGACTCGGACATCTCCGAGATGCTTGGTCGCGGGTTTCGGGCAACCGAAAGCATTGCCGACATCCGTGACGCCAACACGTACGTGATCTGTGTGCCAACCCCGTTGAGCCCAGAGGGAGGACCGGATCTCTCGGCGGTCAGGTTGGCAGCTCGAGCTGTTGCGGAGGTTATCGACGGCGGGGACCTCGTCGTCCTCGAGTCGACCACATACCCGGGTACCACCGAGGAGGTTCTCGCCCCGATCCTTGAGTCATCGGGTCTCACGGCGGGCGTCGACTTCCACTTGGCGTTCTCACCTGAACGCATTGACCCGGGGAACCCAGACTTCAGGTTTCGCAATACGCCAAAAGTGGTCGGCGGAATCAACGATGCAAGCACGAAGGCCGCTACGGGGTTCTATTCCAGAGTCTGCGACTCAGTTGTGGTCGCAGCGGGAACTCGCGAGGCAGAACTCGCCAAGTTGTTGGAGAACACTTATCGGCACGTGAACATTGCACTTGTCAACGAAATGGTGCAGTTCAGTCAGCAATTGGGCATCGATCTATGGGATGCCATCCGGTGCGCCAGCACCAAACCGTTCGGCTTCCAGGCGTTCTACCCCGGGCCTGGAGTAGGTGGCCACTGCATCCCGATCGACCCCAACTACCTCTCACACCGAGTTCGGACGGAGCTTGGACAGTCATTCCGCTTCGTGGAACTCGCTCAGGAAATCAATGCCGGAATGCCAGCGTACGTAGCGCGGCGAGTCCAGGACCTCCTCAATGAACTACGTCTCCCAGTGAAGGGATCGAAGGTGCTTCTCCTCGGGGTGACCTACAAAGCGGACATTTCAGATCAGCGGGAGTCGCCGGCAGTTCCAGTCGCCGAACTGTTGTTGCGCTTGGGAGCCGAGTTGTCCTACTGGGACCCGTACGTCCCGGAGTGGGTCGTAGGGACGCCGGTTCCGAGGGTGGAGGAGTTGGGAGCCTCACTTGCCTTGTTTGACTGCCTAGTGCTCCTTCAGGCTCACGGCGCGTTGGACGTCGAGGCATTGTCGGAACGACGCTCTGTGCTGCTGGACACACGGGGCTTCGTCCCGGGCGCCGTGCGACTCTGATGGTCACAGTCTTGGGCTGCGGCCGGGCGGCCCTCGAGAAGATCCAGAAGTCGGCATGGCCATGTGCGGGATAGC
>JANPBY010000144.1:0-2402 GCA_031430645.1 Actinomycetes bacterium | reverse complement strand
GACAGTCTCGAAGTTCAGTGGTGACAAGGGTTCCTCCATGCTGGGCGAGGGTACGTCGGATGGAGGTGAGGACCAGGCGGCCCGCGTGCAGGGCAAGGCTGCCGTCGAGGAGATCTGGGAGGTCGCCGGACGGGTCGTGTCAGCGGGGGACCACGACGTGGTCTGGACGACGGCGTCGGATCGTCGTCCTCCCGCGTTGTGGCGCGCCCCGTTGTCGGTGGCGGAACTGTTGCGGGAGAAACTGTTCGCCGATCGGACCGTTGTTCTCACGAGCGCGACGCTGACCCTTGGTGGCTCGTTCGACCCGGTTGCGGGCGCACTCGGACTGGTTGGGGACGACGCGCCCGACTGGGTCGGGCTGGACGTCGGCTCACCGTTTCGTTATGCAGAGCAGGGGATTCTCTACGTCGCTCGGCAGCTGCCGCCGCCGGGTCGCGATGGTTTGTCGGATGAGCTGCTGTATGAGCTGGCTGACCTCGTGCAAGCTGCCGGCGGCCGAACTCTGGGGCTTTTCTCCTCGATGCGCGCCGCCGAGCAAGCCACAGCAGCGATGCGGATCAGGCTCCCGACGCCGATTCTTTGTCAGGGAGATGATGCGACCGCTGAGTTGGTCAAGGCGTTCGCTGCCGACCCGGAGGCGTCGCTGTTCGGGACTCTGTCACTGTGGCAAGGCGTCGACGTCCCAGGGCCATCTTGCACGTTGGTCGTCATCGATCGGATCCCCTTCCCACGCCCTGATGATCCGCTGTCCTCGGCCCGCGCCCGGGCTGCAGAAAAGGCGGGTGGCAATGGCTTCATGGCGGTCTCGGCGACGTCAGCGGCGCTGTTGCTTGCGCAGGGAAGCGGGCGGCTGATCCGCACGTTGGAGGACCGGGGGGTGGTGGCGGTGCTGGACTCGCGATTGGCTACGGCGCGCTACTCGGGTTTCCTGATCCGATCGATGTCGCCGTTTTGGCGTACTGAGGACGGAGAGGTCGCCCGGGCCGCCCTCCGCCGCCTGGCCGCTCCTGACGAGGCTGGTCAGGCGGGGTCGGCAACCGAGGCGAGGTCGTCGAGAAAGCCGGGGTAGCTGGTCGCCACGGCGTCCCACCCGTTGATCCGTACGGGCTCCGCTGGGCCGGCCCAGCCCCGTACGGCGAGAGCGGCGATCGCACCCGCCATCGCGATTCGGTGGTCACCGTGGGACTCCACGATGCCTGGGCGCAAGTGCGCGCCCGAGTGCACGACGAGCCGGTCGGGCTCGGTGTCGACCTCGCCGCCGAGCGCGCGAAGCAGCGCGGCCACGGTCTCGATCCGGTCGGTCTCCTTGGTGCGCAGCTCACCGGCGCCCTGAACGTCGAGCACGCCGTCGACGGCCAGTGCGGCGGCGACCGACAGCGCCGGAATCTCGTCGATGAGATCGGACAGCTCTGTTGCAGTGACCACCGTGCCGCGTAGTTCACCCCCACGGACCCGGACCCGGCCGGCGGCGCGGTCGATCTCCAGGTCGGCGCCCATCCGTTGCAGGACCGGGAGAAACCCGGTGCGCTCGGGGGCGAGATAGAGCCCCTCGACGGTGAGATCCGAGCCGGGGACAGCCGCCGCGCCGCAGATCCAGAACGCCGACTGCGACGGATCGCCTGGCACAGCGATGGTCCCCGCAGACACCGGTCCAGGCCGCAGGGTGATGACGTCGCCCAGCTCGGTGTGCTCGGTGACGAGATCAACCCCTCGGTCGCGGAGCATCTCCTCGGTGTGCCGACGGGTGGGTACGGGCTCGCGCACGACGGTCACCCCGTCCGCCAGCAGGCCGGCCAGCAAGACGGCCGACTTGACCTGAGCACTGGCCACGGGCGGGGTGTAGTCGATCCCTCGAAGGTTGCCTCCGTCGATGGTCAGGGGGGCCAGTCGACCGCCGTCGCGCCCGTCGATCCGGGCACCCATCAGGCGCAACGGAATGGTCACCCGATCCATCGGTCGCTGCGCGATCGACTCGTCTCCTTGCAAGACACTGCGGAAAGGGAGCCCAGCGCACAGCCCGGCCAGCAGGCGGATACCGGTGCCGGAGTTGCCGACGTCGAGCACGTGGGCGGCCTCGTGCAGGTCGCCGCCGTCGACGGTCAGCGTGCCGACCCGGTGGGTGGACGCCGCGTCGGCCGCCTCGGAGATCCGCGCGCCGAGCGCCTCGACGATCGTTCGGGTGTGCGCCACGTCGAGTCCGGCGCTCAGCCCCTCGATGGTGCTCGTGCCCTTCGCGAGCAACGCCAGGATGAGGGCGCGGTGGGAGACTGACTTGTCGCCAGGCACGCGCAGCGTTCCGCGCAGGACCCGGCCGCCTTCGACGGAGGCCGTACGCGCTGTCGCGTCGTCGCTCGAGACCGGTTTCACGCTGCACATTCTGTCGGAGGCTGGCCGGCGGCCCC
>JANPBY010000143.1:0-2023 GCA_031430645.1 Actinomycetes bacterium | reverse complement strand
CCCGATCGCCGACCGACTGTACGTCTTAGCAGCCCTCATCACCTTCGGTATCCGCGACATCGTGCCGTGGTGGTTGGTTGGAATCCTCGTCCTCCGGGATTTGGTGCTCGTGCTGACGCTCCCGACCCTCAAACGACTCGGCTATACCGGGCTCCCCGTGCACTTCTTGGGCAAGGCCGCCACCGCCAACTTGCTGGCTGCCTTCCCCTGGCTCTTGCTAGGCACCGGAGACTCCGCCTTGGCGGCGTGGTCGCACGCTTTCGGCTGGGCCTTCCTGATCTGGGGGACTGGGTTGTATTGGTGGGCAGCTCTGGGCTACTTGTGGCAAGTGCGCTCACTTGCCCGCGAGGCACCCACCACGCACACCTCGCCCGTGGAGGGTGGCGCCGGGGCATGAAGGCCGTGGTCATGGCGGGCGGCGAAGGGACTCGGCTGCGTCCCATGACGTCGAGCATGCCCAAGCCGCTTCTTCCCGTGGCCAACAAACCGATCATGGGCCACGTACTCGAACTGCTCAAGACCCACGGGCTCACCGACACAGTCGTTACCGTCCAGTTTCTCGCCTCGCTCGTGCGTGACTACTTCGGCGACGGTGAAGAACTCGAGATGTCCTTGGCGTACGCGACCGATGACCAGCCACTCGGCACTGCGGGAAGCGTCAAGAACGCGGAGTCGGCGCTGCGCGATGACACCTTCTTGGTGATCAGTGGCGACTGCCTGACGGACATCGACTTGTCGAAGCTGATCGCTCACCATCGTGAACGCGAGGCCCTGGTCACCGTCTGCCTCACGCGGGTCCCTGATCCGCTGGAGTTCGGCATCACGGTGCTCGACGCAGAGGGCAGGGTGCAACGGTTCCTCGAGAAGCCGAGCTGGGGCCAGGTATTCAGCGACACAGTCAACACCGGCATCTACGTCATGGAGCCGGAGGTGCTAGACCTTGTTCAGTCCCGGGCATCCGTCGACTGGTCTGCTGATGTGTTTCCCTCGCTCATCGCGCAGGGACTGCCGGTCCACGGCTACGTTGCTGAGGGGTATTGGGAGGACGTGGGCACGCACGCGTCTTACCTCAAGGCCCAGGCGGACGTCCTCGAGCGCAGAGTGCTCGTTGCGGTTCCTGGATTCGAAGTGTCGCCAGGAGTGTGGCTGGGAGAGGGCGCCGAGATTCACGAGGATGCCGTCGTGAAGGGACCCCTCTGCATTGGTGACTACGCCAAGGTGGAAGCCGGAGTCGAACTTCGTGAATACACCGTGCTCGGCAACAACGTCGTGGTCCGCACCGGTGCCTTCCTCCATCGCGCCGTCGTCCACGACAACGTCTTCGTCGGTCCTCGGGCCAACCTTCGAGGCTGCGTGGTCGGTCGGAAGACCGAGCTCATGCGGTCCGTACGCCTGGAGGAGGGCTCCGTGATCGGCGACGAATGCGTCGTCGAGGAGGAGGCGATCGTCTCTTCGGGGGTGAAGGTCTATCCATTCAAGACGATCGAAGCCGGGGCTGTTGTCCACGAGAGCGTGATTTGGGAAAGTCGTGGGCAGCGAACCATTTTTGGCCCACGGGGCATCTCGGGGATCGTGAACGTGGAGATCACCCCTGAGATGGTGGTCCGGCTCGCGTCGGCCTACGCGACGACGCTGCGCAAGGGTTCGGTGGTCACGCTGAGCCGTGACCACTCCCGCGCAGCCCGGGCCTTGAAGCGCGCAGCGATTGCAGCCCTGAATGCCAGCGCGATCGATGTTCGGGATCTTGAGGTCGCCCCACCCTCGGTGACCCGCCTAGAAGCGGGTCGGGGCGGCGGCGCCGGCGGAATGATGTTTCGGACAACTCCCGGCGAGCCGGAGAGCGTCGACATCGTGTTCTTGGACGATCAAGGCATCGATCTGGCGCCAGCGGCCCAGCGCAAGTTGGAGCGGGTGCTCCAACGTCAGGAGTTCCGGCGCGCCTTTCCCGGCGAGATCGGAGACTTGTCCTTCCCGCCGCGTGCGGTGGAGTCGTATGTGCAGGACCTCATGGGGGCCATCGATC
>JANPBY010000142.1:0-3737 GCA_031430645.1 Actinomycetes bacterium | reverse complement strand
CCTATCCGATCGCACGAGACCTGACATTTCGAATTGAGGCTGAGGGCAAGTTCCTCGTGGCAGTTGCACCTCTCTTGGCCCATCAAGTTGCCCAGCGCAACCTACGCTCGGTCGAAGCCTCAATTTTTGAGCAGGCAAAGCTACACAAACTGCAGGGAGGTGGCTTGATCACCATCGCTGCGCTTGCTTGTCTATACGAGCAAGGAACAAAGAACGTGCCACCTCCCGCGCGAGGCGTCCTGAAGCCAGGGCTGGGTTATTCCGAAGCGGAAGCACACAACGCGATCCTCGATCTCAAGGCACTCGAGTTTTTACTGGTAGCTGGGTCCTTCGGTCTGCCGCCGATCGGGTTTCTAACGAGGGATAAGTCACTGGGGCGGCTATGGCGAAACCTGCAGGCAAGGCCGCAGGCGGCAATTCAAGGCAAGGCGCGCGCATTCTTCCAGCTATCGGAGAAGCTGTTTCCACGAATTGATGACAATGGAGTGAAAAGAATACGTGCAGCGCTCGAAGCGATTGATTCGCCAAGTCTAGGCACGGCAGTCACACTCTAGTCCTGAGGGCTTTCAGCGGGATTTAAAATGAATGCGACGTTCGAAAAGCGACTCAAGTTCCTGAGACCGATGGCGATGCCCGCGGAGCTCGAGCCGGTAGCGCGGCAGTTGGGCCAGGACGTGTGCTGCGGAACGCGCGCGATGTGGCCGATCGATGGAGAGCGCCTGCGAGAGGAAGAAGTTTATCGTGCTGACTTCTACCGCTTGGCCCACGAAGGAATGTGGTCGGCTCAAGAGCGGTTTCTCCACCGGATTTCAACCGAGCTCCCGCTATCGGCGCCAGAAGGGGTGATGTATCGCACTGCCATGGACTCCATCGCCTGGCAGCTCCTCCAAAAGCAGCTTTGCTTCGCTCGAAGAGTCTATCGAGACCAGGTGCAACCAAGCGTTCAACACTCCAACCTGAGATCCGTCGTTACCGCAGCCAACTGGATGCGAGAGCAGAGCCCTAGTTCAATGCCATTGCTCACCGACCTCACAACATTTGTGCAGATCGGGGACATCATTTCTCTCGATCCAGGCAAGGGCATTTCAATTGTCGAGGTGAAGGAAGGCAAGCACAACCACAAGGTCTTGGATCTGGCGCACTTCTACAAGCATGCGGAGTGCGAACGCTTTAAGGGCCTCATCCAGAAAACAGAGAGTGCTGCGACATTCAAGCAGTTCGAGCGAGTTCTCCGGCAGATGGATCGGATGGAATTCGCCAAGAATGTGCTCCGATCAAAGCTCGCTCACGATCCTGACTCTGGGCAGGCGATCCGGATCCCGGAAGCTTACGTGCCGATCGCTGAGTGGGGCGAAGAGCTCAACGCCGTAGTTGCTCAATCGAAGGAGCGCGGCTGGGCGATCGACGTCATCGACGAGTGCCTGTTCATCGGTTGCTACTCCAAACCAGACATGATTCGGATGTCGCCTGCCGCGTTCTTGCCGTGGCTGGACGAATTCGCCGGAGACGAGTACAGCCCAGTCTTCCGATTGATCGACTGCTCGTGGATTCCTTTGGCGCTGCCGCTCTACCTGCTTCCGCTCCCCGAGGAAAGTCTGATGGACCTCATGTTCGGCCGGCTTCACGTATGCATGGGAATTTCTCTACCCGGCCTGGTTGGTGAGTGCGGTAAACATGGTATTGAGGCGCGGCCGGCCACCAAGCGCGAGCGAAGAATAATTTCAGAATCCCGCGGAAATGGGGTGGCTTTTCAAGGAAGGCCGCTGGTGCTTCAGCGAGACGGCCGAAGCATGATCGTGGCAGATGGAATCTTCATGCGCATGCTCTGCCACTTTCAGCGCCCAATCTCTCTACTCAGCGCCCTTCTAGATCTCGAGAGCGAGAAGGACATGAGCTAGTTTGCGAGCCTCAGTTCAGCCGCTCCGTTCGACCCGCGCTCTTGCAGCGAGGATGCAACTAGCGTTTGCCGTAGGCGCGCATCAACACCTTGAGCAACAAGAGCTGCACCTGGTCCAGGTTGCGCCTAAACGCGGCTCGGCAATTGGCTTCGATTCTGCCGCGCGTCAGCTCGCTTAAGTGGTCGCCGGACGTATTCGCTGTCGTCTGTCGCAAACAACTGCCGGCGGTATTCGGCCGGCAGCGGCTGGCCCTTTTCGATCAGGGCAATCAACAGGCGTTTCTGGTCTTCGGTCAGCATGGGTGATTCCGTTCAGCGCGCAAGTGGGTGTTGGATATGTTCCGAATGAAGCGTGTTTCGATCCGGTGGAACCCTACAGCAGTTCCCGCATCGGCGACAAAGCCGCAACGGTTTCGGCCAGGCCAAGGGCGAGATAGCTGTCCAGCAGTTCGTCCACGGTGACGGGCGGCTGGCGCAGGTTCAATCGAAGGGCACGCACGGCGCCGCAAACCTGGGGCAGGGACAGGTCGGCCAGATGGGCGATGAAGGTGTCCGGGTGCTGGGCTTCGATGCCGTAAGGTGCGAGGGCTTCGGCCGGGAAGTCACGCAGGTTGAGCGTGACGATTACACCCGCCTGGCAGCGGATGGCGGCCGCGAGCACATGACGATCCTTGGCGTCCGGCAGGTTCAAGCCGGGGATCAGCCCTTCGTAGTTGGACACGAGCACGTCGGGGACGGCCAGCTCCATCAACGTGCGCGTGCGTTGGAGCTGGTCGGCGCTGAGGTCGGCGCGGTTGGCCAGCAGTTTGCGAATCCATTCGTCCTGTATTTCCGCCGTCCAGCACGCGCGGTATCGTTTTGTGAGAGCCAGTCGGATCAATAGATCGCGTAGTCGGGCCGGGTAGAGGACATTCGCATCGAGCAACGCAGTGAAAGTCGCCATCCGTCAGCGGTCCAGGCCGAGTTCCTGGGCCTGGCGCGCCAGTTCGGCGAGGGCGGCCTCCTGCTGCGCGCGCTGTTGCTGCTCATAGGCCAGCAGGTCCTGGAAACGCACGCGGCGGTGGGTGCCGACCTTGCGGAACGGCAACGCACCACGTTCGAGCAGCCCAACGAGGAAGGGGCGCGAGACGTTGAGGTAGTCAGCAGCTTCCTGGGTGGTCAGTTCGGCATGGATGGGCACCACGCTGACGGCGTTGCCCTGAGCCATCTGGGCGAGGATGTCCACCAGCAGGCGCAAGGCTTTCACCGGCACCTGGATGCGGGTATCGCCGTCGATCACCAACAGTTCTGCGGTGTCGCCCTGACCAACGCAGGCTGCCAGCAGGCGACTGCTCTCGCGGGCGAGCGCTGCTTCCTGCTCGTTGGGCAGGGGGCTGGTTGGGGTAGCGAGGATGGCGTTCATAGTCGTTTCCGGGGTGGCGCAAGTTAGGTCGTAAGTATCACCATTAAACGAATTAAACGCAATATACGAAACAGGTGATGTGGACGTAGCCGCGCTTCATCCCCTCCTGGCCCTTCGGGATCGTCCAGAGCCCGGTATTCAAATCGAACTCTGACCACTTCAACGCTCGCGTTACCCCTAGGCGATTGGCTATCCAGATTGAAGGCTTTCCGGGCCTCGACCTTTGCCACGACCGCGCCCAGTTCGAGCGGCGTGATGTTCCCGAGTGGCTGGCGACCAAAAGTGGGTAACAAATCCTTGTGCAGGGACTGCTGGACCTTCTGAAGGGTTGCGGGTCACCAGCGCAGGGGTTGTGCTTGACCCACTGGGCGGACGCAATGCGATTCTGTAAATCGGTCAACTTGCAGTCACCGGGGCCTCCGATGCGACCCTCATTGC
>JANPBY010000141.1:0-2718 GCA_031430645.1 Actinomycetes bacterium | reverse complement strand
GGACGTGGCTGAGCCGGTGCGCCTGTTCCAGCTGGGGGATGCGGAGTTCCCAGCGTTGCGGGTGGTGGCCCCGGGGTTGTCGAACCTGCCCATACGTCCGACCCGTCTGATCGGCCGCAGCGAGGAGGTCAGCGAAGTCCGACGGCTGCTGACGACGAACCGGTTGGTGACGATCACCGCGGTCGGCGTCTCGGGCAAGACCCGCCTCGCGTTGGCCGTCGGCGAAGCCGAGCTCCCGCACCGGGCCGGTGGGGTCTGGTTCGTCGACCTGAGCGCAGTCTCGGCGGAGGCGGACCTCGTCGGCGCGGTCGCGGCAGCGGCCGGGCTGGTCTTGACGGCAGGCGACCCGAGCAAGCAGCTGATCGACTTCCTGGTCGACAAGCCGGCACTGGTGATCCTGGACAACTGCGAGCACCTGATCGATGCCGTTGCCGAGCTTGCGGAGCGGTTCCTCGCCCTCGCTGGGTCGGCGACGATCTTGGCGACCAGTCGTGAGGCGCTTGACGTCGACGGTGAACAGGGCTTCGGCTTGGCCCCATTGCCCTCCGCCACGGCGGACTCGCCTGCTGTGCAGCTGTTCGCCGAACGGGCCACCGCGGTCGATCCTCACTTCGTGCTCAACGAGGCGAATGCGGCGACCATCGCCGCGATCTGTGGGCGGCTCGACGGCATGCCGCTGGCCATCGAGCTGGCGGCAGCCAGGGTGGTCGCGTTGAGTCCAGTGGAGCTGCTTGTCGGCTTGGATGACCGGTTCCGATTGCTCTCGGGTGGCCGACGCCGGCAACGGCAGCGCACCCTTGAGGCCACCCTCGACTGGTCCTATGACCTGCTTGATGGGGAGGAGCAGCGGGTGCTGCGGGCGTTGGGGGTGTTCGTCGGCGGCTTCGACCTCGAGGCGGTCGCGGCGATTGCCGCCCTGAGTCGCGCAAGTGCCTTGGACCTGGTGGAGGCGCTGGTGATGAAGTCGCTGGTGGAGCGGGCCGACCGCGACGACCGAGTCCGGTTTCGCCTGCTGGAGACGGTGAAGGCGTACTCGGAGGACCGCTTGCTGGACGCTGGCGAGGCTGCCCTGATCCGCGACCGTCACTTCGAGCACTTCCACGCTCTCACGTCCGCCGACGGTCACACCTACAGCGAGTTGCAGCTCAGCCTTGGGTTGCGCCCCGATCGCCAGAACCTGACGGCCGCAGTCGAGTGGGCCGCCGCCACGGGGCACTGGACACGCGCCGGGGAGCTCCTCCTGGGTGGCTCCGGTGTCTTCCCACTTGACTTTGCCTGGCTCGATGCAATGCCGCTGGTCGATCGTGCCATCGAGGGCTGCGCGGCGCTCGACGTCGACCTCGCCGAACGGCTGAAGGTGCTGCGCCTGGCGCTGCTCACCGCGATGGGGGATCGACGCCTCTTCGCGGAGGTCATCGAGCTCGGCACGTCGCCGCTCGGCATCACCCGGGCCACCGCCAAGGCCTACTTCGCGTTCTTGCTGGCGATCGTCGGAGGGGACCCGGCTGCGGCCGTGGAGGAGGCGCAGGCCGAGATCGAAGGGGTCGACGCCCGCGAGCCTCTCGCTGGCGACATGCGCGCGTTCTTGTACCTTTCGCAAGCTGTCGCCGCCGCGGCAGCTGACGAGCTCGAGGCGGGCCTCGGCCATTGCAGCCGGGCAGTGGCCGCCCACGACGATCGCACGGACATCGTCGTCCTCGGCGCCACGCGAGCGAGCCTCGCGATGTTCCAGACCCTGATGGGCGACCCGCAGGCCGGGCTCGAGACCATTACTGCGCTCGAAGCAACAGGCATCCCGGACGCGCAGGGACACGACATCCGGGCGATCGCGGCGGTCGTCGCCGGCGATCTCAACCTCGCGGCCGAGCACGTCCGGGCCCACGCCGACCACGCCGCATCCGGCCGGTGGCCCGGTGAGTGGACGAACAGCCTTGGGCTGCTGGTGGCCCTCGACATCGCACAGGGCGAGACAACCCACGCCCGCTCCTTGTTCGCCGACTTGAAGACGGCTCGGACTCCAGCCGGGAACATCCTCGCCAGTCACCTCGCGCGAGAGCTCGACATGGTCGCGGACCATCGCCGACAGAAGCAGGCCCAGCCCGAGTCCGAGTCGGCGGCGGCGGCGTACCAATCACGGGGGATGGCCATCCTGAACGCCGAACGCGTCCGCCGCGGCTGGGTCTGACCTCCTGCGTTGAGAGGCACCCACCGGTTCCCGCCAGCGGTGCCGCCCCCAGCCCTTTGGTCTCACAGACACACGACGCGACTCAGTCTGGGCCGGCCGTGTTCGACCCGGTATTCGCGGGCCGTACGCTCACGGCTGACCTGGCGCTTCGCAGGTGAGCACAGCGCACGTTGCCAGGTAGACGAGGCGTACCGCGTCGTGCCAGGCCAAGGCGGGTAGCTCAGTAGCTAGTCCTGACGTGGGCGGGGTCTGGTGCTTTGGGCGCCTTGGGGGTGCTGGATCCGATTCCGCTGCTGGCGAGCGGGGCGTTGGGTCGGCGGCTGGTGAGTCGCTTGCCAGATCGGACACCGTAAGTTCATAGTGACGTCGGTGATTCTCGGGGGCGCCCCGCGGGGAGGGTGAGTTGAGTGGCTCATTTGCGAACGTCATATGAGAAATCGGTGAGGCGTCGTCGCTTCGGACCCGTCGTTCTCAGCGTGCTCTTCGTGGCAACGGGGCTGGGGTCAGGAGCGGCCGAAGCTCAGGAGGTCCCG
>JANPBY010000140.1:0-1580 GCA_031430645.1 Actinomycetes bacterium | reverse complement strand
CGGGCTCATGACCGACCGCGAAGCGCGAAAGCGCAAAGTCGGCGGCGAGATCCTGTGCTTCGTGTGGTGATCTGACATGAGTCGAATCGGTAAGACCCCCATCTCGGTTCCCAGCGGCGTCGATGTGACCATCGCAGGCCGACACGTCACGGTGAAAGGCCCGAAGGGCACGCTGGAGCGCGACATCCCCGGGGCCATCACCATTCGCCAGGAGGGCGACGAGCTGGTGGTCGAGCGGCCCGACGATCAGCGCGAGAACCGCGCCATGCACGGCCTGGTGCGCTCGTTGGTCAACAACATGGTCGTGGGCGTGCACGAGGAGTTCGTGAAGGAGCTCGAGATCATCGGCGTCGGCTACCGCGCCGCCGCGCAGGGCACCAGCAAGCTCGACCTGGCGCTCGGGTTCAGTCACCCAGTCTCGGTCGACGCCCCCGCCGGCATCTCCTTCGAGACCCCGACCCCGAACCGAATCATCGTGAAGGGCATCGACAAGGAAGCGGTCGGCCAGGTGGCCGCCAACATCCGCAAGATCCGCAAGCCCGAGCCCTACAAGGGCAAGGGCGTCCGGTACCTCGGCGAGTTCGTCGCCAAGAAGGCCGGAAAGACGGGCAAGTAAGGACACCCCATGACCGTCACCGCACAGCACAAGCGAGAAGCACGCATCCGGCGCCACCGCCGCGTGCGCAAGAAGGTGGAGGGGTCAGCGGAGCGTCCGCGCCTCGCCGTCTTCCGCTCCAACAAGCACATCTCCGCCCAGGTGATCGACGACCGCTCTGGTCGCACCCTTGCCTCGGCGTCGACGCAGGAGCCCGACCTCCGCGAGGGCGGCACCAGCAACAAGGGGGCCGCCGTCAAGGTGGGCCAGCTCGTCGCCGAGCGGGCCAAGGCCGCCGGCGTCACCAAGGTCGTCTTCGATCGAGGCGGCAACCTCTACCACGGTCGGGTCGCGGCAGTCGCGGACGCCGCTCGTGAAGCCGGACTGGAGCTCTAAGCCATGGGAAACGGACCTCGCCGCGACCGCGAGCGCAATGACCGGGAGAACCCGCGTCAATCCACGGACACGACGCTGCGCGAGTCGCGCGTCATCAACATCAACCGGGTGGCCAAGGTCGTGAAGGGCGGTCGTCGCTTCAGCTTCACCGCCCTCGTGGTCATCGGCGACGGGCACGGTCGGGTCGGCCTCGGCTACGGCAAGGCCAAGGAGGTGCCCCTCGCCATCCAGAAGGGCACCGAGGAGGCTCGCAAGAACCTCTTCCAGGTCCCGCTGGCCGGCTCCACGGTCACCCATACGATCGTCGGCCGCATGGGCGCCGGTCGAGTGCTGTTGAAGCCCGCGGCTCCCGGCACCGGCGTCATCGCCGGTGGCGCGGCTCGGGCCATCCTCGAGGAGGCGGGGGTGCATGACGTGCTCTGCAAGTCCCTCGGGTCGTCGAACCACATCAACGTCGCCCGGGCGACGATCAACGGCCTCAAGTCGCTCAAGCGGCCTGACGAGGTGGCCCGCCTGCGCGGCCTCGACGCCGAGGACTTCGTGCCGAAGGGCATGCTCGCGGCCTACAACCTGAGCGAGCGCGGCCCGC
>JANPBY010000139.1:0-5212 GCA_031430645.1 Actinomycetes bacterium | reverse complement strand
TGACACGCCGCCCAGCCACCGGTTAGGGCGGCGTTCGCTTGAGCTTCCGTCTTTGGCGATAGCCCTGACTCAATGCGCAGACGCAGGTAGTCCTCGACCGACGGCGGCGAGAACACCACCCGGTATCCCTGGGTCATGGAGGCGAATCTACTGCGGGATCACCTCCGCAAGACGCGATGCATAGCGGCACTTCGGGCTCAGTGCTTGCCATCGAAGCGGACGAGCGGACGTCCGTCGTCGCTCTCCCAGAGATGAGCCCGCCAGTATGGGTAAAGATTCTTCCGCCGCTTTCCTCCGCCCATAAACTGAGGAGCGATCTCCGCCCATGCCCCGAGGGCGTCTACTTCGTCCAGCCACGTCAACGGCTCCGGCCACATCTCGGCAATGACAGGCGTACCGGAGGCGATGAGGGCTTCGCACTCCTTCGGGCTAAGATTTCGGGGCGTTCTGCGAAACACCGAGCCATCCGGTCCCACTACGGAGCCGTCAGGCAGCACCTCAGCAATCTTGAACACCCGCCCAGGATGCCTCAAGCGTCTCAGCGACCGAGCGCGAACGAAGCCTCTTGCTTGTCAAGGGGTGGTTATGGGCATGGCGGGATCGCCTCTTGGCAGGTGGTGCCCTGAGGCGTAAGTTTTGCTGTGAGTCCGGGAGTGACTTATCCGAAGAGCCGGCTATCAGGGTGTGGGGCCGGTCGCGCTGGAGTCAGAGACGTGCCCTGGTTGTCCTCCCGGACCCACTCATGTCCGGGCGTCGGCGCGTAGCTGACGGAAGACCTGGTCGCTGATCTTGCGCTTCAACGCCCGTCGGGCTTCCTTCCTCGACTTCCCGGCCTCGATCTTGGCCTGGTAGTAGGCGCGGCCGGGGGTGTCACGACGGATCTGGGTGACCGCGGCCATGTGCAGGGCGTGGTTGAGCTGACGGTTGCCCCGCGGGTTCAACCGGTGCCTGACCACGCTTCCTGAGGATGCCTCGATGGGTGCCGTGGCGTTGTAGGAGGCGTAGTGCCCACTGGTCGGGAACCGGGTGATGTCCCCGGAGTGCCCGACCAACAACGCAGCGACGACCGGGCCGACGCCGTAGACCTCGGTCACGGTCGTGCCCGACGCGATCACCGCGGTGACGGTGCGCTTCTTCACCTCGGTGATGTGCTTGTCCAGGCGGCGGATGTCAGCGACCAGCTCCAACGCCATCTCCTTGCGTTGGGCTTGGACGGTGTTCGCTGGGTGGATGCCACGCAGCCACAAAGCCGCTGCAGCAGCAGACAATCGGCGTTGGACCCCACCTGGGGCCAACGCGGCGAGCAATGCGTGCAGCCGGCACACCGCTTGGGTGCGCAGCGAGGTCAGGTCCTGATGGCGGTCGGCGAGCAGCCGCAGCACCATCGCGTGGTCCTCGACCAGGACCGTGCGCAGTTGCGGGTCCCGAAGCGCGGCGATTGCGGTGGACAGTGCATCGTTGGGGTCGTTCTTGGACCCTCGCCCTGACCCGAGTAGCCGGACCCTGGCCGCCAACGTGGCGGGGACGTCGACGACGTCCTCACCGGCGCGGACCAGCTGTTGGGCGAGCAGGAACCCCAGCCCGCCGGCGGACTCGATCGCCCACCGGCGCGGCTGGTAGGACTCCGCGAACTCCAACAACGCAGCAACCTGGGACTTGTTCGCGGTGATCTTCACCCGAGCCAGCTCACGCTCGGAATCGTCGATGACCACCGCGGTGTGTGACGCCTTATGCGGGTCAATACCGATCAACATCATGGGTTCCTCCTTAGGGAACCAGTAGGGATCGGCGGCTGCAGGCACTCCTGATGCGATCCGGTGCTTGCCTCTTGCGAGCCACGCCGCCGCCTGGGGGAACCTGGCGGGCCGACGCCTCGTTCGAAAGCCACCCGACACCGGCAGCAGGCACATAGAGAGAAGACCCGCCAGGTCCCCAGACGCTACGAGCAACAACTCAGCGCCCGCCAGAACCATCCATCAGGCACATAGCGCCCGCTGGGACGTCAGGTCCCCGAACGTTCGGCAGGACTACGAAGGATGCAGAACTCGTTGCCCTCGGGGTCACCCAGCACGACCCACCCGGTACCGGGGCCGTGTATTCCACGGTGGTCCGCGATTTCTACTGCTCCAAGGGCGGCCAGTCGGGCCAGCTCGTCGTCTCGTCGGCCTTCGACGGGTTCGAGATCAAGGTGCATGCGGTTCTTGGCCGTCTTGCCCTCCGGGACTTCGATGAACAGCAGTCGATGAGACCCATCGCGGCTGAGGATCATGCATTCCACATGGCCCGGCTCGTTGGGATCATCCTCGACATCGACGTAGTCAAGTACCGCCTTCCACCACTCGGAAAGGACGAAAGCGTTGGCGCAATCCACTGTGGTGTGAGAGACACGTGAGGTCATAGCGACAGTCTCGTCCTACTCGAGGTAACGGCTGCATCAACTTCTTGAAGTGCGTCCGCTGGCAGCGGCATCGAAAGGGGCATGCGCCCCATCGCGGCACGTATGCGCGGCTACGGCAACCAGGTCGTCGTGATCGATCTGCTCCCGCAGCAGACCCACCTCACCCGCTAGTGCCGACAGACGGTTCGGCCGCCTTGATCTGGCTGGCTGCATCCTCACAGGAACCGAGTCAGATCGGCACTTAGCGTGCTCGGCGAGCGGCACGCTATCTACACCTATGTTCGCGTGACCCCCGCGAGTTGCTCGTCTGCCGACCAACCCGCCGGAGGCGGCCGCGACCCAGACCACCAAGGCTTGCCGTCCACTATCCAGCGCCCACGCCATCCGCTGTAGAACGGACTGCCAGGGTCGCCACGGCCCGACGCGGCATCGTCATAGCCGTAGTGAAGGCCGCAGCACGGGCAGATCTCATCGGACGCGGAAGCACCGTCCCAGAGGGGACCCTGGAGTCCTCCGTATCCGCACGCGAGGCAGTTGGTCACAGCCACATCGTGCCCCAATGACCCTGCGGGTTCAGCACGCTATCGGCACATATCGAGTGGGCCGCGCGCTTCGATCACCGGCATATCTGGACTTCGGTGCGGCCGTCAGAGCCGAAGTTCGGCTCCGGCCTTGTTCGTGACACGGGGCAACGCCTCCGACAAGACCATGACGGAGATGCCGCCGGCCACGTAGCTCACCTCGACCGGCTCCAGCATGGACGGGGGTGGCTCGACAGGGAATGCGTCCCCCCTGATGAGCGTGTGTTCAGAGCCGTAAGGCTCGAAGTACACCTGGCAGGCGTCACCCTCCAGGCAGGTGATGATCAATGACGGCATGGGCACATCCTCCACACGACCCGCGACAGAACGGCACATAGGTTCGGGGCCGTGCGGCTAGTCGCATCCGATTGGTGGTCGCTGCGCGGGCCACCGCTCGACAATTCCGGGATCGGCGTCGTTGACCAGATACGCCGCGTCGAGGCTCGGGACCAACCAGAGATGTTGACCGTTTCTGCTGAGGCCCGTGGCGGTCGCGTCCTTGGGAAGTGTCGCCGCAGTCGTGTAGGTCGTGCGAAGGTAGTTTGCGAGGACTTGGCTCACGTCGCGGACGTAGCGGACGGGTTCGTTGCCCGGCCCGACTTCGAGGAACGTGATGTCCTGCCAGTCACAGTGCTCGGCGCCCTGGAAGGAATGGATCTTCGTCGCCGGTTCCCGGTGACCGGAGGCGTTCTGCCAGATGCCGATCCCCAGTGCGTCGGTGATCTCGGCCGGAAGCTCCGCGGGGTCGCATTTGGCCCACGACTCCATCATCCAGCCGATGTGCCCGTTGACGTCCTCGAGGTTGTCAGCCGCTAGCACGGCGATCTTCGTTCGCCCGTTCACGTCGTATGAGAACAGCGCCCGACTGTGGTCGCGGCGTTCCACCCGGTACCCGGAAACGGGAATCGTCGAGAACCAAGCCTCCTGGGTCAGGAAATCACGAAGCGCCGCCTCCGAGGTCTTCTTGGCGGACTGCCGACTGTCCCCACCACCCCCGCCTGCATATGGCGCGGTGCCGCACTCCAATGCCAATCCCGCTGACCCCGACCGTTCTGCGACGGTCGCGCCATCGGCGAACTCGGGTTTGACGGTCAGAGAACCCGCGTACACGTTCGACGGCGGCACCGGCGCAGCCGAACCCTGCGCAAACGCCCCTGGCCCAGCCGGACCGGCAGGAGCCTCACCGCAACCTGCGACCGAGACAACCAGAGCGGCCAGACCCACCAATGCGCCCAAGCGCACAACACCTCGACCAACCGTCACGCTCGGCATACCCACATGACGGCCCGCCGAGCCACCTGGTTCCGCAGAGTAGGGCACCGCAACAGAATGCCGGATATTGATCGGCTGTCCTACGTCGCCGTCCGAGTTGGGCTGATCGCGTCGTAGCCGGCGTCGGCCAGCCAGGCGCGGGCTCGCCCGGTCTGTCGTTCGCTGGAGTGGACCCGCCAGTGCACCCGGAGGTCGGGGTGCCGGTTCAGGGTGGCCTGGAACCGCTTGAATGCTCCGGAACCGTGGATGGCCTGCTCGAGCTCGGGCCTTGCGCTAGCTGCTACTGCTGAGTCGGTGAAGTCGGCCATGTCCTGCCAGGCGTCCTTGCTGCCGGCCATCCCGATCTCGAGCCAACGCGCTGGCTCCTCCTCGGGACCAGGCGTGTCCTCCAGAGCGTCATCATCGATGAGGGTTTGCGGCCAGGCGAACCCGGTGGCCAAGTCCAACCAGCCCCCTTCGCCGCCCTCGGTCACGTCGGTGAGGCTGTCCAGCTCGACCTCGAGACCCCTCCGGCCAGTCGGTGTGGCGGCGACGCTGTGGGCAATCAGGTCCGCGAGTACCGCGTCACCGTCCCAGTCGCGAGCACTCAAGAGAGCAGCGAGCTCCATGGCCCGTTCCGCACTTCCGGAACCGGATCCGAGTGCGACGAGCATTCCCGTCCCGCAGTCCTGGAGCAGACCTTCAGCCACCGCTGGACCGGCCGCATCGAGGATGGCGGCTGAGTCACGTCGGGCCGTCGCCGAGCTCAGAGCCCGCCACACGCCCTCGATTCGTTCCCGGTCACCACTCACGTATAGCACTCTCCCGGGAGCATCCGCCGGAGGCAACCTCCGGCCCCGTCCACGACGCAGAGGAATGTGTCCAGCCCGAAGGGCATCCGTCACGAAGTGGGCAGCCCCAAGGTCCCCCCGGCCGATCAATATCCGGCATTCGCGATCGCCCGCTCGTGCCACGATTTTGC
>JANPBY010000138.1:0-5992 GCA_031430645.1 Actinomycetes bacterium | reverse complement strand
CGACACGCCGCGTGTCGCGTACACAACGTCACACTCAGCGGGGGTGGGGGGCGCGGCGGGCTACGGCGATGGCCCAGAGGATCAGTGGGACTTGGAGCGGGAGCCGTGCGTAGGCCACAGCTTGGTAGGCCGCGGACTCGTCCCCGGCATCCATCGCCATCTGGAGGTTCCCCGGGAACACGACGACGAAGAGGGCCGCCGTCACATAGGCGCCCAGCCGCCTGGTGCGGGGGTGGGCTACTGCGGCCGCGCAGGCCAGTTCAGCCAGCCCGGAGCCGTACACCCACACATCCGGCGCACCCAATTGCTCAGGGATCAGCGGGCGGAAGAACGCTGGGACCAAGAAGTGCGCAGCCCCCGCCGTCGCTAACAGCGCAGCGAGGCCATACGCGAGACCCTGGCCACGTTCGGGCCTTGTCTCGACGCAAGGAGCAGGACTCGTCGCGGTCATAAAGGCATGATGCCTGGATGGACCTCCCGCTGCAGCCTCCGATCGCCCCGATGCTGGCCAAGTCGGTCAAAGGCGTGCCGGCCCAGAGCTCGATCGAAGGCGGCCTGCTCTACGAGCCCAAGTGGGATGGGTTCCGCTGCATCGTGTTCCGCGACGGTGACGACGTCGAGCTGTCCAGCCGAGGCGAGAAGCCGTTGACGCGCTACTTTCCAGAAGTCGTCGCAGCAGTCAAGGAGCACCTCCCCCAGCGATGCGTGGTCGACGGGGAGATCATCCTGGCGCGCGGCGCAGAACTAGATTTCGAGGCCTTGCAACAACGCATCCATCCGGCCAAGTCTCGGGTCGACATGCTGTCCAAGGAGACTCCCGCGTCCTTCGTGGCCTTCGATCTGCTCGCTCTTGGCGATGACAACCTGATGCCGCGTCCCTTCAGCGAGCGCCGTCACCTTCTTGAAGAGGCCCTCGCCGAGGCCGTCCCGCCCGTGTTCGTAACCCCGGCCACCGAGGACGAAGCGCTGGCCGCACAGTGGTTCACGGTGTTCGAGGGAGCCGGCCTGGACGGCATCGTGGCCAAGCCGCTCGCCCTGCCGTATAGCCCCGACAAGCGGGTCATGCTCAAGATCAAGCACGAACGTACGGCTGACTGCGTGGTGGCCGGTTTCCGCTGGCACAAGTCCGGCCCCATCGTGGGGTCATTGCTGCTCGGGCTGTACGACGAGTCGGGGGCGCTTCAGCATGTCGGGGTGGCCGCGTCGTTTCCCATGCAGCGCAGGGCCGAGCTGGTCACCGAGCTGGAACCCTGGCGTGACCTCGATCCGGCCGATCACCCCTGGGGGGACTGGGCGTCCGCGCAACGCGACGAAGGTGGCGACCGCAAACCGGGTGCCGTGTCGCGTTGGAACAACACCAAGGACCTCAGCTGGGTGCCTCTGCGCCCAGAACGAGTCATCGAGGTGGCCTATGACCACATGGAGGGCACCCGCTTCCGGCACACCACACAGTTCCGTCGTTGGCGCGACGACCGCGATGCCGCGTCCTGCACGTACGCGCAGCTCGAACGCCCGGTGCGCTTTGACCTGGGCACTGTGCTCGCCGGAGGATGACCTTGACCTGCGAGGCGTCGCCGTCTCATAGGGTGTGACTCGTGAATGCGATTGTCGTCCTCGTCGAACATCCCCTGCACGACCACGATGTGCAGCGTCTTGCCCACTTCTACGACCCTGATCCGGTCACGATCCACGTCGTGGCGGCCACGTCGAAGGAGGGCGGCTCAATCTCGCGAGCCGTCAACGAGACCATGACGGCCGGCGCTTACGAAGAAGCTTCCGACCCGGAGGAAGCCCTGGGCGACTCCATCGCCAGCCTGCTCGCCGCGGGGGTCACTTCGGTCGACGGGGAGCTGGCTGGAGTCGACACGATCGAGTCGACGCTGGAGGCTGCTGCGACCGTTGGAGCTGGGCAGATCTGGGTCGTCACGCCGGTGCACTGGCTCGAAGACACCCTGCACCGCGACTGGGCGCATCAACTGCGGGAGCGCGGATCGTTGCCTGTTCTGCGCGTGGTCTCGGGGACCGACCAGATCATCAGCTGAGTCCTCCACAATCCTCGGCGAGGACACCCGCACGGTCGCCGAGCTGCCCGGGCTCAGGTGTCTTCGCCGGAGCCGTTCTCGCGTTCCCAGCTGGTGAGCTGCTGCTCGAGGGCCTTCATGATCTCGAACACCTGGCTCGGCGCGATCCTGACCCGGGTCACGACCTGGGCGGGCACGACCGTGATCTCCTCGCCGGTCTCCTCGTCCACCCCCGGCTGCCCAGGATTGACCATGGCTGCGAAATCGAGGGTGAACGCGCCTCCGGTATGCCACACGGACACGAAGTCGGCGAAGACCCCCGGAACTACTGACTCGGGCAAGGTCACAGCAATCCGGCGCTCCGGGGTCATTTTGATCCTCCTCTCTGATGCGGACGTCTTGGTCTCCGAATGATGGCTGAACCGTATGCAGCTTCATCGCGCTTCGCCGAGCGCTAGCCGAGGAAAACCTTCATCGGGACCATGCCCGCTCCTGCACCGACCTGCGGGGTTGGGGGCTTCAGCGGGACAGCGACCTGCCCCGGGGCGTACCCGAGATAGGCCAGCCCTGCGTCTACAACGTCTCCCAGGTCCTCTCCAGGCACCGTGACGAGCACGACGTCCCACACGAGGTCGTCGTCGTCCTCGGGCGAGGTGAGCGGAATCGAGCTCAGGCGGGCCGCAAATCGGTCGCCGGTCTCCGCCTTGCCGGACACGTTGAGTGAGTCCTGCGTCCAGGCCAGCGCGTTCGTGCCCGTGGACGGCGAAGCGTCGGTTTCGAACCGGGTCTGCGACAGCTGCCCAGCATCCTGTACCGAGCCGAGGTCCTCCAAGGGCGCACTGACGACGAGGTTCACAGGCCCGCTGTCATGGCCGAACTCACCTGTCAGAACGCTTGTGCCGTATCGATCTCCGGTCTCGACCGCACCGGGAATGTTCGTGGAATTCTGATGCTGGGTCTCGCTCATACCCGTGAGCTGCGGCATCGGGGCCTCGGGCACGTCGGGCATCGTCCAGGTGGCGAAGGAGACCATGCCCGCATTCGCCGTGCTCCCGATGTCCTCACCCGGAACACCGATGGCGACGCGAGCCGTCGGTCCGGTGGTGAATGTCCACCACGCGGAGATCGACGAGCCGTACCGATCGCCAGCCTCGGCAGAACCGCCAGCGCCAGCGCGGTTCTGGGTCACCATCGAGGCAGAGCCGCTGTCCGGGGAGAAAAGCTCGACAGCTCCGGCGTCGACCGTTGCACCCACGTCCTCGCGCGGGATACCCACGAGCAGGTAGTCCCCGTTGCCAGTGGCGAGCAGCTCGAGAACCTCCCCGAACCGGTCACCGAACTCGGCGTTCTCGTCCTCGTCGAAATTCTGATCGATCGTGACGACCTCTGGGTCGGTGTCGGAGCCGGTCCAATTGAGACGAATCACCCTGCCGGCGTCTTCTATTTCGTTGATGTCGCGACCCGGAACACCGATGGCGAGCGTGTGGTTCGTGCTTGCAGCGATTGCGCTTCCGAAGCCATCTCCTGGCTCAGGCCCATCTGCGCCGGGCATGGTCTCGTCAAAGATTGCCTTGAGGTCCTCGGAGAGCACGCCCGGTGAGCCGCCGATCAGATACACCTGACCCGCGCCCACCTGACCGAGCACGGTCTGGCCGGGAGCGCCGACGAGCAGGTCCGCGCAGTCATCGGCGTCGTCCGCCGCGCCGACGTCCTGCCACACGCTCAAGGCCGCGCCGAAGCGCGCTCCAGCCTGTGACGAACCGTTGAAGTCGTCCGCCACCAGAAGCGTGGTCATTGTCGGCGGCCTGGGGTTGGCACTTCCCTGCGCTGCTACGTTGGAGAAGACGACGATGGCACCGGCGTCCGGCTTGCCCGGCAGGTCGTAGGACGGCAGCCCGATGACCACATCAGGGCCGTTGCCGTCGAGATCGGTATAAACGTCGGTCCAGCAGGCGTCGACCGCGGCCGACGCGGGTGCCCCCCAGCCGAACGAAGCCACCACCAACGCCGCCGCGGCGCTTACGACAAGCGAACGAACCAAATGACCTTTCATCGCCATCTCCCAGGGGGATGTAAACCAAGTCCGACTTCAAAGGGACGCGCGAGGACCCCCTGAGGTTACGCCGCATCCATGGTTTCGTTGCTCACGGCCCTGGACCACCATGACTCAGCGAACGCGGGCCGAACTGGCGATGAACAAGTCGACACACTGCTCGCTGCGACGTGGGCGTTGTGCTCTCCCTATGCCGAGTCAGTGAACTGCATCTTCGCCGATGACGGGCCGGGCCCGGCTCGGTTGCACTCGCGTCGGCTCCCCCGGCATTTTGGGGTACTCCGGCGGATACGGCAGGTCGCCGAGTCCCCGGTCGGTCTCGTCACGGACATACCAGTCCAGCAAGGGCGTCAGGTCGTGAGCTACCTCGTCGATAGCGGCGTGCGGGTCGCCGCGCTCAGCCAACCGGCCCGGCACCGTCGCCACTGTGAGGTCGAACGGATCAGCATCGGCGACTTCGCTCCACTCCAGGGGTGTCGACACCGGCGCGTTCGGACTCGCCCGGATCGACCAGGCGCTGGCAATCGTTCGATCCCGCGCATTCTGGTTGTAGTCCACGAAGATCGATCCGTGGGGGCGCTCCTCCTTCCACCAATTCGTGGTCACCCGGCTCGGCATCCTTCGTGCCAGCTCGCGTCCGAAGGCGATCGCAGCGTGGCGTACGTCGGTGAACGTCCAGCGCGGTTCGAGCCGTACATACACGTGAACTCCACGCCCGCCGCTCGTCTTGGGCCAGCCGATCCAGCCAAGCTCGTCGAACAGCCCCTTGGCCTCCAGCGCAACGACCGCGGCATCGCGGAAATCGGCGCCGGGCTGAGGGTCGAAATCCAGCCGCAACTCATCAGGATGGTCGACGTCGGCGCGCCGTACCGGCCACGGGTGGAAAGTGATGGTGCCGAGGTTAGCCGCCCACACGATGACCGCGGCCTCGGTCGGGCAGACCTCGTCAGCCGTACGGCCGCTGGGGAAAGCGATCGTCGCGGTCTCGACGTATGGCGGCGCGCCCTGCGGAACGCGCTTTTGGTAGAAGGCCTCTCCCTTGACCCCATCACGCGTGCTCAGCACCACTCCCTCGACGACGCCGGACGGCCAACGCTCCAATGTCGTGGGACGTTCCTTGAGCGCCGGAAGCATGGTCGGGGCAACTGTTGCGTAGTAGGTGACCACGTCGAGCTTGGTCAGGCCAACAGCCGGGAAGTACGGCTTGCCAGGGTTGCTGACCCTGACCGGACGACCAGCAACCTCGAGCTCGATCGGCTCGCCGTACTGCCCCGCCTTGGCCATGGGTCGACGGTATCGACGGTGGACCGAAATCTCACACGTTGGTGACGTCAGGTCTCTCGGTGGTGCAATCCGTCTCGCGCCCGGCTACCGTCGATCCATGCTGAGAAACAAGTCGACGATGCCCACCGAGCGTCCCGATGGGGCGGTCTATCCCGTGCAGAAGTCCGAGGATGAGTGGAAGGCCGAACTCGACTCGGCCTCCTACAACGTGCTCCGTCAGGCCGGTACGGAGCGCGCCTTCACCGGTGAATACACCGACACCAAGCAGGCTGGTGTCTACAAGTGCCGGGCCTGCCAGGTTGAGCTGTTCCGATCAGAGACGAAGTTCGACAGCCACTGTGGCTGGCCCTCGTTCTTCTCCCCGCTGGCCGGGGAGGCCGTCATCGAGATCGAGGACGTCTCGATGGGCATGCGCCGGATCGAGGTTCGCTGCGCGAACTGCGGATCGCACCTCGGTCACGTGTTTCCCGGGGAGGGCTATGACACCCCGACCGACCTGCGTTACTGCATCAACTCCGTCAGCCTCACCCTGGAACCCGAAACCCCCTAGCCCCCTCCCCCGGCGGGTGTTGGGGATTTTTTGCGCGCCCCGGGGGGGGGGGGGGCACCAAAACGCCCCGACGGGGGGGGGGGG
>JANPBY010000137.1:0-5332 GCA_031430645.1 Actinomycetes bacterium | reverse complement strand
GGCCCCCCTCACGACCGGCGCCCCCGGCCCCCCCCTCTGCGCCCCCGGGGGGGCGCCCCCCCCCCCCCCCCCCCCGCCCGGGCCGGCCCGCGGCCCCGTCCCGGCGGGGGCCGGTCCGGGCGCCCTCGCCCGGCCCCATGTGCGGGCGGCTGCAGTGGCGTGAGGCCCGTGGAACCGAGGAGCGCCAACGGTGTGCCCTGAGGGTCGGTGAGGACCAGACCGGAACCGTCCGCTGCAATCTGGTCGTCCTCGTTGAGGTCCAAGGCCGGCGGGCCGGGCAGGGCGCCGTTCAGCGCCAGCTCGAGGTCGTCCAGTTCGGCGCCGTCCAGAGCATGCACGGGTAGGTCCGCCACCGCGGCCCAGTCGAAGGGCGCGGGCATCTCCGGTGGGTTCACGGCTCCATTGTCGGGGGTACGGCTGCGACCTCGCTGGGCTCTGGGGGACTGAGCTCCTGCGCACCCGTCGCCGCGGCCGCTCGGCGCGCTCGCCGCTGCTTGGCGTAGCGCGACCGGACCAGCATCCAGGCAAGGTTTCCGAACACCAGCGCACCGATGATCGCCAGCAAGATCGTTTGGTTGCTCGCGCCGAGCAGCTTCAACCCGGACGTAAGCAGCACGATGGCGAGGGCGCGCCGAATCAGCCCCCCCGGGGCGCGCGAGGACAAGCGCGCGCCGAGATAGACCCCAGGGATCGCTCCGACCAGGATCGTCGCGGTCAGGCCGAGCAGGAAGTCGCCGTAGAGGATGTGCGCCAGGGCAGCAGCCGCGACCATGGGGATGGCCTGGGTGAGGTCAGTTCCGACCAACTGTGAGGCCTTGAGCAGCGGGTAGAGGAAGAGCAGGACCACGATGACGATGGAGCCGGAGCCGACTGACGTCATACCGACAATCAGGCCGGCCACGGCGCCGAGGATCACCGTAGGCACCGGGCGGACATGAATTTCTGGTGCTACCACTACTCCGGCGGGTCCTTCGCCGGCGAGGGTGGAGCGTTCAACCAGGGCCATCCAGGCACGGACGACTAGCGCCGTGGCCGCCAGGATGAGGGCAGCGCCCAGGGTCTTCTTGACCAAAGCCGCGAGGTCCTCACCGTCGCCCAGGAGTCGAAGCACGAAGACGCCGCTGAACGCCGCAGGCACCGATCCGAGGCAAAGCCACTTGACCACGGTCAGGTTGACCGTTCCCCGGCGGAGGTGAACCCCCGCTCCAACTGGCTTCATGAACAGGCTAGCCACTAGGTCGCTCGAGACTGCGGTGAGCGGGTCGACGCTGAAGAAGAACACCAGGATCGGCGTCATGAGGGCACCGCCACCCATGCCCGTGAGGCCGACGACAAAGCCGACCAGGATACCCGCCAGCGCGAGAGCGGGATTGAACCAATCCACGGCGGCGAGCCTTTCTGACTAGCGAGGTCGGGAATGCATCAGCGTAGCGCCTGTACGGCAGGGCAGGGGTCCGCTGAGCGAATACTCTGGGATAGGCCGTCCGTCATCTTGCGGGGGGCCGTTCGACGTGCCCACCCTCGATGACAGGACTGTCGCCCTCATGAGTCTGGTCGGACTGCTCGACGCTGTTGCGGGCGACGACGCATTGACCAGGTTGCGCGCTCTGGCGACGGCCTGGACGCCGGCGGCGGGGTCAGGGACCGCTCTCGAAGTGACCGCTCCAGACGCCCTGAGGCCCGTATTGGCTGCGTTGCTCGCAGCAGACAAGGACCGTGGCGCCGGCCGGCCGGTCTTGCTGATCACCGCGACCGGCCGCGAGGCGGAAGACACCGCCGCAGCTCTTGCGAGCCTGCTGCCGCCGGAGACCGTTGCAGACTTCCCAGCCTGGGAAACTCTTCCGCACGAACGGCTTTCTCCTCGCTCTGACACCGTTGGGCGTCGGCTCGCCGTGCTGCGCCGCCTCGCCCACCCGGATCCGTCTGACCCCGCGACCGGGCCTCTTCGGGTGGTGGTGGCGCCGGTACGTTCGCTGCTCCAGCCACTCGTCCCCGGGCTGGCCGACCTCGAGCCGGTGGCGCTGCGGGCAGGCGACGAGACGCCCATGGACGAGGCGATCCAGCGGCTCGTGGATGCTGCCTATTCCCGGGTCGACCTGGTCGAGAAACGCGGTGAGTTCGCCGTGCGCGGGGGGATCCTCGACGTCTTCCCACCGACCGAGGAGCACCCCCTGCGGGTGGAGTACTGGGGGGACACGGTCGAGGAGGTCCGCTGGTTCAAGGTTGCTGACCAGCGCAGCCTCGAGGTCGCCGAGCACGGGCTGTGGGCGCCGCCTTGTCGAGAGCTGCTGCTGACCCCGCAGGTGCAAGCCAAAGCAGCCGAGTTGTTGCTGACGCACCCCCAGCTGAGCGATGTGCTCGGTCGGTTGGCCGAGGGCATCGCGGTCGAGGGGATGGAGTCTCTTGCTCCGGTTCTGGTTGCCCAGTTGGAACTGCTGGTCGACCAGCTGCCCGAGGGAACCCACATCGTGGTGTCCGATCCCGAGCGGGTGCGGTCGCGGGCCGCTGATCTCGTGGCCACCAGCGAGGAGTTCTTGGCTGCCTCGTGGGCGGTTGCGGCCGAGGGCAGGGTCGCTCCGCTCGATCTTGGTGCGGCCTCCTTTCGTACCCTCGCTGAGGTTCGCGGTCGCGCACTGGCGCTCGGAATCCCGTGGTGGTCGCTGACACCGTTCACCACCGACGAGGAGCTCTTGGCCGACGGCGACCGGCTGGCCGGTGCACCTGACGAAAGCGTGATCACTACAGGGTTCCGGGCGGCGGAGTCGTACCGCGGCGACACCGATCGCGCCGTCGCTGATGCACGCCAGATGCTGGCCGACGGTTGGCGGGTCGTGCTCGTCACCGAAGGACACGGCCCTGCTGAGCGGCTGGTCGAGAGACTCGGCGAAGCAGACGTTGCGGCCCGCCTCGATGTCGACCTCGAGGGGACTCCCGAACCCGGCATCGTCCACGTGGCAACAGGCCAGCTGGACCATGGGTTCATCCACGAGGGATTGCGCCTCGCCGTGCTCACTGAGACCGACCTGGTCGGGCAGCGGACGTCCACCAAGGACATGCGGCGGATGCCCTCGCGTCGCCGTCAGCAGGTCGACCCTCTTCAGTTGAAGGCGGGCGATCTGGTGGTTCATGAACAGCACGGTGTCGGCCGCTATGTCGAGATGGTGCAGCGGACGGTCCAAGCTGCGACCCGCGAATACCTCGTCATTGAGTACGCCCCCGCGAAGCGCGGCCAGCCAGGTGACCGGCTCTATGTCCCTTCGGATTCCCTTGACCAGGTCACGAAGTACGTCGGTGGCGAGGCGCCGGCCCTGCATCGGCTGGGCGGGGCTGACTGGGCCAAGGCCAAGGGTCGGGCGCGCAAGGCGGTCAGGGAGATCGCCGGTGAGTTGATTCGGCTCTACAGCGCCCGGATGGCGGCGCCCGGCTACGCCTTCGGGCCGGACACCCCCTGGCAGCGCGAGCTCGAGGACGCCTTCCCCTATGTGGAGACGCCGGACCAGATGTCGACGATCGACGAGGTCAAGGCCGACATGGAGCGGCCGGTCCCGATGGACCGCGTGGTGTGCGGGGATGTCGGCTACGGCAAGACCGAGATCGCCGTGCGTGCGGCGTTCAAGGCGGTGCAGGACAGCAAGCAGGTGGCGATCCTGGTGCCCACGACGCTGCTGGTGCAGCAACACCTCTCGACCTTCGGCGAGCGGTTCGCCAACTTCCCGATCCGAGTCGCCGGGCTCTCGCGCTTCCAAACCGATGGCGAAGCCAAGGTGGTCCTGGAAGGAATCACTGACGGCACCGTCGACGTGGTCATCGGCACCCACCGCCTCTTGACCACCGGGGTCCACTTCAAGGACCTCGGCCTCGTGGTGGTGGACGAAGAACAACGCTTCGGGGTCGAGCACAAGGAACACCTCAAGGCCTTGCGCACCCACGTGGACGTGCTCACTATGTCGGCAACGCCGATCCCGCGAACCCTGGAGATGGCGGTCACCGGCATCCGTGAGATGTCAACCATTACGACGCCACCGGAGGAACGGCACCCGGTTCTCACCTTCGTCGGGGCGTACGACGAACGTCAGATCACCGCCGCGATCCGTCGGGAACTGCTTCGCGAGGGGCAGGTGTTCTACATCCACAACCGGGTCGAGTCGATCGATCGTGCGGCCTCACGGCTGCGCGACCTCGTGCCGGAGGCGCGGATCCGGATCGCGCACGGCCAGATGCCCGAGCATGAGTTGGAGCAGGTCATTGTCGGCTTCTGGGAGAAGGAGTTCGACGTCTTGGTGTGCACGACGATCGTCGAGTCGGGCATCGACATCGCCAACGCCAACACCCTCATCGTCGAGCGCGCTGACGTCTTCGGCCTGTCCCAACTGCACCAGCTCCGCGGTCGGGTCGGTCGGGCACGTGAGCGCGCCTACGCCTACTTCCTCTACCCCGGTGAGAAGCCGCTGACCGAGTTGGCCCACGACCGGCTGGCGACCATCGCCCAGAACAGCGACCTGGGGTCAGGCATGGCCGTGGCCATGAAGGACCTCGAGATCCGCGGCGCCGGCAACCTGCTCGGCGGCGAGCAGTCGGGTCACATCGCCGATGTTGGGTTCGATCTCTACATCCGGCTGGTTGGCGAAGCTGTTGCTGCCTACCGAGGGGACGCCGTCGAGGAGCCGACCGAGGTGCGAGTCGAACTGCCCCTGGACGCTCACATCCCGCACGAGTACGTCCCTGGTGAGCGGCTCCGCCTGGACGCCTACCGGCGGATCGCGGCGATCACCTCCGATGCCGACGTGCTCGAGGTCCGCGCGGAGCTGGTCGACCGCTACGGCCCGGTCCCTGTCCAGGTCGAGACCCTCTTGGAGGTCGCGCGGTTCCGCTCGTACCTGCGAATGGCGGGGCTCACCGAGGTCACCCTGCAGGGCAGCAACGTCCGGTTCGCCCCGGTCGAGCTGCCCGAATCCGGGCGAGTGCGGCTGGCGCGGCTGTACCCAGGGAGCGTGGCCAAGCCGGCGGTCCGTACCATCCTCGTACCGCGTCCCCGCACGGCCCGGGTCGGCGGCACTCCAGTGGGTGGTGCCGACCTCCTGGCTTGGGCGCGCGACCTCGTGGATGCTCTGTTCCCCGGGGAGACGGCACCGAAGGGACCCGCATGACGCGCACCTACCGTGGCGTGGCCACGGTCTTCGTGACCCCTGTTTTGGCGATCATGGCTGCCCTCCTGCTCTCGGCGTGCGACCCGATGCAGGCCGGTTCGGCTGCCCTGGTCGGCGACGTACGAATCACTGAGACCCAGGTCAACGAGGCCGCCGCGGCCGCGGCCGCAGCGGCCGCAACCATC
>JANPBY010000136.1:0-1880 GCA_031430645.1 Actinomycetes bacterium | reverse complement strand
CGCACCTTCTGGCCGACGACTCAGCCGTCTTGGCCGCGTTGGTGTCAGAGTTGGTGTCAGGCGACCCGACCGGCATTTAGAAACCGTTGTGCCGCAACAGATCCAGTGGGGCGGGTGGGGCTCGAACCCACGACCTGACGGATTATGAGTCCGCTGCTCTAACCAGCTGAGCTACCGCCCCAGGCACATCCTTTCAGGCCCGACCGATCCGATGCCGTAAGGGATTCGTAGGCGATTCCTCGGCACTTCCGAGCGCACGGTGTCGTCCAATAGAAGTCAGCCCCGAGGGCGAGCCCTCACTACCCGACCGAAAAGAGTTCGAAGATGCGTTCAGCAAAGCCAAGCTCCTGGGCGACCGTCAGCGTCCTGGCACTCGCCGCCCTCCTGCTGAGCGCCTGCGCCCAGAGCACCGCCGAGACCACCAGCACCGCCCCGACGGCCAGTCAGTCCGCCCCTGTCGAGGAAACTCCCGAGGCCACCCCGTCGACCTCACCGTCCGCCGATGCAGACCCCGCTCCCGCCAAGGGCTCCTACATCGACTACGCGACCTTCACCGGCAGCCCAGCGACGTACGCCGAGACCGACCAGGTGCTGTTCTTCGCGGCTTCGTGGTGCCCGACCTGCCAGGCCGTGGATAAGGACATCAACGCGAACATCGAGAACCTGCCGGAGGGGCTCACCATCGTCAAGGTGGACTACGACGACTCCGACGACCTCAAGCAGAAGTACGGCGTCACGATCCAGCACACGTTCGTGCAGGTCGACGCGGCTGGCAACGAACTCGCCCAGTGGTCGGGGTCACCCTCAGTGGCAGAGATCAAGGCCAAGGTCGTCTAGGTGCTCCTGCTGCTCTTCGGCGCGCTGGTCGCGGGCGTTCTGACGACGCTCGCGCCCTGCGTGCTGCCGCTCCTCCCCGTCATCGTGGGCGGCTCCATCGCACCTAGGTCATCATCACCGACGCTCCCGAACACAAGTGGCGAAGCACTGCCGACCGGGGCGGACATGCTCGTCGATGCCCCGTCGAGTGTGGTTCTCAGCGACCGGCAGCGCGCGGTCGTCATCTCGGCATCTCTCGGGGTGTCGGTTGCGGTCTTCACCTTGCTACTCAAGGCCAGCACCACGCTCCTGAGGATCCCGTCAGACACCTGGGCGTGGGTGTCGGGCGGCATCTTGATCACCCTCGGACTCGTCAGTGTCTTCCCGGGGGTCTGGGACCGGATCTCGGGCGGCCTCGCCCTGCAGGGCCGATCCAACGGACTGCTCGGGCGGAGCCGTACGACCGGCGGCCTGGCGGGGCCGATCCTCACCGGTGCCGCGCTCGGACCGGTCTTCTCCAGCTGCAGCCCGTTCTACGCCTACCTGATCGCCACCATCCTGCCGGCGTCGGCCGGCCAAGGCATCCTGCTGCTGACTGCCTACGTCATCGGGCTGTCCGGGACCCTGCTGGCTATCTCGCTGCTGGGCCAGAAGGCCGTACGTCGCTTGCGCTGGACAGCGGACCCCCACGGATGGTTCCGCCGCACCATCGGAGTCCTCTTCATCGTGGTCGGAGTGCTCGTCCTGACGGGCACCGACAAGGACATCCAGACCTGGCTGGTCCAGCACAACCCACTCGAGAGCATCACGATCTTCGACCAAGTCTTCATCCCAGACGAGGGGTGACGCAGCAGCAAAAACGGGGCTCCCGCACTTGGACTCGAACCAAGAACCTGCCGGTTCACGGTCTGCGCAGGTCAGGGCGCTGAAGAAAGGCACCCGGATGGCGGATGATCTTCCTGCCAGGCGGAAAGTAGCGTGAGCGGGCATGGGGGACGCCTCGAATGCGGGAATGAGATCGAACCGGAACTCATCCCGGTCGGTGAGTGCGACTTCGCCAAGTG
>JANPBY010000135.1:0-1634 GCA_031430645.1 Actinomycetes bacterium | reverse complement strand
GTTACACAACTGCCATGGATCCTGGCTGTCGGCCTGCCGGGGGAACTGCCAAGGGCGCTGTTGATGGGGGCTGCATGGGTTCTGAACCTTGCTGTCGCCGAGTGGTTCATCCGAAGGCAGGCGGGTGCTGTGTTCGGGGCCCCTGTCGCGGCATGACCCAGCCGCGACCGGTGAGGTTCCGTCCTTTCGCCGTCAGATCGGTCAAGCACCACACCAAGGTCACATGATTTCATACTTGAAGAAAGCACAGACGAAAATGAAAAGCCTATATATTCTGGCCCTTTGCCCCATGGTCATCCTGTCTGCCTGCGCCGATATCGGTGCCAGCTACCAACCGATCGTTGATGGTGCCCCAAGCGCATCTTTCCAAGCCGATCTTCAAGCCTGCCAAAGTCTGGCGCGGGGTCAAGATCAGCATGATCAGGATACCATGGGCTCGGCTACGGCGGGCGGTCTGCTTGGTGCCGCGATTGCTGACCACGACGAGAGTGGAACTGCCGTTGAGGGACTGGTCGGCGGCGCTCTTATCGGCCTCGTCGGGGGTGTGTCCAAATCGAAGGACAAGCGCGAAGCGATCGTAGTGGACTGCATGAAAGGCCGCGGTCATCGCGTTGCTGGATAGCTGTTTCATGCCCGCACATCGAATTGGGATCCGTCAGGTACGGCATAGGAAGCGCCGTCGCGGCCAGATGCTCCAGGCCAATCAGTCGACCTAGGTTCAAGACAGTTCCTTTGCAAGCAAGTCGAACACCAACCGGATACGCCGGCTGGTATTGAGTTCCCGGTGCGCCACTAGCCAGATCGGAAACATCAGCGGTGCAAGGTCTGGGAGAACCCGCGTGACCTTTGGCTCGGCATCGCCGATTGCGCCGTCCAGAATCCCGATGCCAAGGCCATGCTTCACCAGTTCCCACATGACGAGATAGTTCTCGGTCAAAATCGGAAAGTTGCGCTCCGTCAGATGAAAGCCCATCGCGTTCAACCCCTTCAGGAACATGCCCGAGCCGTCGATGCTGATAAAATCGGCTTGCCGCAAGTCATAGGGCATCCGGGGATTGTTGAGGCTGTCAAGATATTCAGGCGTCGCATAAAGCCGGGCCGGAACGTCGCGGATCTTGCGCGCAACCAGATCCGGCTCAGACGGGCGGAAGTTGCGAATTGCGATGTCTGCTTCACGCCGCAACAGATCGCTGGCTTTGGTTGAAACGACGATCTCGACCTCGATGCCGGGCTGCGCTTGCCTCAACTTGGCCAGAATGGGCGGCAGAAGAAAAGCGGCGTAGACATCGCTTGCCGCTATGACGACCTTTCCTTCGATGGACTGGGATTGACCGGCCGCCGCCAGCGACATTCGATTGGCGGCCTCGCCCATGGCGCGGACATGGTCCAGCAGGTCCAGCCCGTTTGGTGTCAGTGTCAGCCCACGCCCGACACGTTCGAATAGAACAACGCCAAGTTCTTCTTCAAGCGCATCAACCTGCCTGCCCAGAGTGGGCTGCGCCATTCCCAATGCCCGCGCCGCGGCGGACAGAGAGCCCTCCTCAGCTGTGACGAGGAAGGCCCGCGCCCGGTTCCAGTCGAATCTGATGGCACGCCAATCCATGCACAAACGCATATCAAATAGGCCAATAAGG
>JANPBY010000134.1:0-2397 GCA_031430645.1 Actinomycetes bacterium | reverse complement strand
GGAAGCGGGTGGTGAGGTTGCGGACGTCGAGCAGTGGCATGGCGTTGGGGAAATTCAAACCACGGATGGCCGGGGAATGACACGGATTTTTCCGGAGAGCGGATTCGGTGCCAGCATTCCGGTTGTCGCCCATGGCGAGCCGGCGGGTTCACCATTGTTCCGCGGACTTCAGCAGCTCCTGATACTCCTTCCGGGTCGAGGGCTCCATTCGTTCGGAGCCTTCGCGATAGATGCGGTTGAGCTCCTGTAGGCTTTTGTCCTTTTCCCCAAGCAAGGCGCGCCCTTGCTCCGCTTGGATAAGTTTGCGGATGCGGTACTCACTCATGGCTCCGTTGGGACGGATGAATTCATCCGAAAGGTCGCTGCATGCCCTGAGCGCCGGGGGTAGGGCGCTTTTGTCGCCAATCTGGCCAAGCGCGAGTGCGGCTCCGGCGACCTCCGAGTCGACGAGCGAACTCTTCTTTTCGCCATCGAGAGTATCATGGATGTCGCCCGCTTTGGGGGAGGCTTATCGCTGCTTCTTCCCACCCCGTGCTCCCCCTGGAGGGCCGTCCCGCTTTTCCCACTCCCGGCGGTCGCGGGGGTAGGAACCCGGGGGGGGCTCCGGGTGCGGACGCCCCACACCGGTCCCGGTGCGGGCCTTCCGCATCACTCACGAGGTAGGCCGACTGTTCACCCGGTCATCGGGCGATGTTCCTCGCAGCGTCGGGGGGTGACCACCTAGGCCCGTCACGATCGGTTCATGGTCTCAAACGACCGGAGCGCGAAGCGGACCGTCGTGCGCGCGACGTGCGTCAGCCTGACTATCGCTGTTGCCGTACTGGTCGGCGCTTGGTGCTGCGCTCACTCCGCCGTCAGCCGACAGCAGCCCGGCCTGGAAGCGGCCAGCACGACTGAGTTCACGCTGGTTGGGTCACCCGCTTCGCCGCGCAGGCCTGGGACCGATGCCCTCGCGATCGCCCTCACGCTGGCCTCAGCGGCGAGCATCCCAGGGCTGGCATTGGCGCGTGCCGCTGGCGCTGGCGCTCGCTGAGGGTCCGGGCGTCAACTGCTCCTCGAGGGCTCCTGCCCGTGCAGCTCGAGCCTTGGTTTTCCACAACCTGGCTCCTTGACTGTGGATCCCGACACCAGTTTCGACGCCGTCCTCGTTGGAGCCGACACGCCGACGTTCACCCGTGAGTTGCTCCACCTTGGGGGGAAGAACGTCCCCTCTTGAAGGGCCTTCGCTCCACTGGTGATTCCACTCTGGATACGGCGCGCGAATCCGCCCCATTGGTTGACCGGGGACCTGTGCACAAACCGAACCCGACCGTTCACCCTGCCCACGTCCGGCGTTCGGACCCTCGTGCCCGGGAGGACGGTTGGGCCGTTGAGTGTCCTCTCCCAGTGGATGGATCCATCCCGGCGCGAGCCCCGAGAGCAGTCAGTCTCGGCCCCTGTGAGGAGAGTCGACTTGGTCCCACCGAGGTTTGTGCTCCTGTCGCGGCGCGGTCCGAGTGCCTCGTCGATGCCGAGCTGGCCAGGGGCTTGGACCCTGGACAGCTCGGGAGGGCCGCCGCCGTCACCGTGGTATGCCTGGCGACTCATCGGGTCGAACAATCGTGAGTTGGGGCGCAGCTTCTCGGTCTTTGCTGACTACAACCGATGCCTCGCTGGCCTGGAGGCTTTCCGGTTGTCCTCGCTCCGAGCGGTTTCGTCGGTGTCCCCCGACCCCCGCGACGGTGCCTGGGGGTGGCGTCTCGACGTTGATGGGCGCCCGCTGGCCGCCAGCGGTCGCTCCTATCGACGTCAGCGTGAGTGCACCTACAACCTCACGCAATTCACCGCAGCGCTGGCCCGTGCAGTGGTGTCGACTCCGGCGGCGCAGGCGGAGGTCTCATGACCTTGGTGGACATCGCGCTCCCGCCGGAACCAGCGGCGACGATCGACGACCGACCCCGGCCGCTCACCCGCAACGACGGGCCGTCCGACCGGGCGTTCAGGGGGGTGCTCCGCACCAGCGGGATCCTCGTGCTGCTGATCATGACGCTGGTGGGGGTGTTCCTCGCAGCTCGGGCGCTCCAAGCCATCAGCGTCGCTGGGACGTCGTTCGTGACCACGCAGGCGTGGGAACCGGACTCAGGGAACTTCGGGATCGCGGCGGTTCTTGTCGGGACCGTGCTGATCGCTCTGGTGGCTCTCGTGGTGGCCTTCCCGATCGCCTTGGGGACTGCGCTGTTCATCTCCGAGTACGCCCATCGCAAGGTCAAGCGCACCTTCCTCAGCCTCGTCGACCTGATGGCCGCCGTCCCCAGCGTCGTATACGGCCTGTGGGGCTTCTTCTTCCTTCAGGGCCAGGTCATCGGCCTGGCTCGGTGGATGGCCACTTACTTCGGCTGGTTCCCGCTCTTCAACGTC
>JANPBY010000133.1:0-4432 GCA_031430645.1 Actinomycetes bacterium | reverse complement strand
AGCCGGGCCGACCAGGGCAGAGTACTTCGCACGGGTCGCGAGCATCTGCCGTGTCTACGGGCCGAAGCTCGACAGGATCCGGCCTCCAGATGCTTCCGGAGCGGGAGATGTCGTCGCCGCGATTCGCCTTGCGCTACCCCTCATCCAGGCGCAGGAACGCGATGTCAAGGCGCTCGAGGCTCCAGGGGAGCTGCGCCCCAAGCTCGCGCGATGGTTCGAGCTCCAGGACCGGCGAATCGCGATGCTCGAGAACGCGCTTGCTGCCGCCCGCCGGCAGGACTACCTCGCCGTCGGTGTCGCCTACACCGACTTCACCCTTTCCGGCCCGGAGACTGCCCGACTCGGAGAGGAAATAGGTGTTCCTCACCCGCCATGCTGAACCTGTTGGATGTCGGTGTCGGCTGGCGTGGGCCTTGACGTAGATCGGCGGCCGCTGTATACACACTTCATTCCAGGGTCGTTGCAAACAATAGTCCATGCAGTCGAGGATCCGGTTCGATCCGGGGCTAGCGCGAGCGGGCCGAGAGAACTGTCGAGTTCCTCGAGAGGCGACGAGGGAAGGGAGTTGGGAAGATGAGCAGTGAGTGGGAAAACGAGACGAGCGAGTACTTCAGGGAGCTGGCTGCTGGCGAGGATCTCGGCCACAGCGATCTTTCTGAGCCGCGCCGGGCGGACGAGCGCGGTGGCCTGAGCCGCCGTGAGCTGCTTCTTCGCGGAGGCGCCGCCGCAGCCGCGGTAGGCGGCATGGGTGCATTTGCAGGCTCGGCGGGCGCTGCGAGAAGCGCGTCAAGCGAGGTGAATGCGGCCGGCAAGTTCACGGGAACATTGCGTGTGCTCAGCCTGGGCGTCGAGTTCCCGATCCCGGATATCGCGAAGCAGGCCTCGAAGGACCTGGGTTTCACGGTGAAGCCCATCCTGGCCGACTCCGGGAAGCAGCCACAGATTGCGATCACGTCTCCGGACACGTTCGACGTCTTCGGCGGCTACAACTACCAGTCGCTCTTGATCTGGCCGTCTGGCAGCCTGCAGCCCGTCGACACGAGGCGGATTCCGAGCTGGAAATCCCAGTACAAGCTCTTCTCGCGCGGCAAGCTCAATCCGGCGTCCGCAAGGTGCACGTTTGGTGCCGGCAATGCCCCCTTCCGGTCGACGTACGTCGACCCTGATGGATCGACTGGCCTCCCAGCGTTCACCGGCGGGCCGAAGAACAACAAGCAGATTGTCCGGTGGATCGGCGAGAACGGAAAGCCGATCGGCGGTAAGCCGGAGCCGCGCTGGATCGTCGGCCCCGCAGCCCACTTCAACGCAGACTCGATGGGTTACAACGCCGACGTGATCAACAAGGCTCCGAACAAGGTCTCCTGGGCGGAGCTGCTGAACAAGAACTGGAAGGGCCGGGTGTCGCTCCTCCGCGATCCGGGCATCATGGCCCAGGACGCTGCGTTCGCAGTGTCGGCGCTCGGCCTGATGAAGTTCTCGGACTTCGGGAACCCGACGAAGGCCGAGATCGACAAGCTGTTCAAGATCCTCACGACGTACAAGAAGGCCGGGCAGTTCCGCGCTTTCTGGTCGGCGTTCACTGACTCGGTGAACTTCATGGTCTCGAAGGAGGTCGTGCTCCAGTCGATGTGGTCACCGGCCGTGGCGCTCGTCAAGGCTGCCGGCGTCAACATCCTCTACGCCGCGCCGCCCGAGGGCTTCCGGGGCTGGTGTAGTACGGAGGGTATCTCGTCGAAGGTCACAGACCCGGCCAAACTGCAGGCCTGTTACGACTACATCAACTGGAACTACAACGGGTATCTGGGCGCCGTGATCATGCGGCAGGGCTACTACATCGCCAACGGCCAGAAGCTGCTCCCGTGGATCAACTCTGCCGCCGGGAAGAAGGCAGGGTTCTCGGCCGCCGAGTACGACTACTGGTGGAACGGCAAGGCAGCCGCGAGAGACCTTCCGGGCATCACGGGCAAGGTCGGCGACATCAAGCAGGGCGAGCGCAGAGAGGGTGGCTCGTTCCAGAACCGCATCTGCAAGTACGCGTCCTGGAACTCGTACCCGAGAGAGAGCGTCTACCTCACCAAGCGAGCGAACGACTTCCTCTCTGCCTAACCGCATGTCAGAAACAGCAACATCGGATCCAGAGGGGGCGGCAGATGCCGCCCCCTCTGGATCGTCCGGGCTCGACCTCATCGGGCTGACCAAGGTGTTCCCCGGCGGTATGGTTGCCGTCGACGACGTCAACCTGCACGTTGACCACGGCGAGTACGTTGTCCTGCTCGGGCCTTCAGGCTGTGGGAAGACAACCACGCTTCGCATGATCGGCGGCCACGATTTTCCGAGCTCCGGCGACATCGTTCTCGATGGCCAGTCGCTCGTCGACCTACCCCCGCACAAGCGGCCGACGACGACCGTGTTCCAGCACTTCGCCCTCTTCCCTCATCGGTCGGTGCTTTCGAACGTCGAGTTCGGCCTCAAGATGCAGAAAGTCGGCAAGGAGGAACGACGGAAGCTGGCTCTCGAGGCACTCGAGGTCGTCGGCTTAACACCTCTCGCCGAGCGAAAGCCGAGGGCGCTCTCCGGTGGTCAGCAGCAGCGCGTCGCTCTAGCGCGGGTCCTCGTGACGAAGCCCAAGGCGCTTCTGCTCGACGAGCCGCTCGGCGATCTCGACCGGCTGCTGCAGTTGAGGATGCGCGTCGAGCTCCGCGATCTCCAGCGTCAGTTGGGCCTGATGTTCATCCACGTCACGCACAACCAGGAAGAGGCGCTCTCGATGGCCGACCGCATTGTCGTCATGAACGAGGCCCGGATTCAGCAGATTGCAAACCCGTTGACGATCGCCACGAAACCAGCGACCGACGTCGTCGCGCGGTTCATGGGTGACAACAACATCATCCGCGGCACGGTCGTCGAGCGCGACGGCGACCGACTCGTCGTCGAGGATGGAGAGCACGTCCGTGCCAGTGTGCGTGCCCCTGGCGCCTCGCACGCAATCGGGGACCCGGCAGTTGTCTCCGTTCGCGCAGCGGCGGTGACGGTCGACAAGAGCTCCTCGCCCGGGGGCCCTAACTCGGTCGAGTGTGAGATCGTCTTCGTAGAGTTTCTCGGCGACCTCGTCAAGGTGCACCTGCTCACAGGCGGCGAACGCATGCTTGCCAAGGTCGATGCCCAGGAGTACCCCGATTTGCGTGGCCGCGAAGGTGAGCGGATCCGGATCTCCTGGAAGGAGGAGGATGTCCAGCTCCTCGGTTCCTGAGCCAGGGACGCGGAAGGCGGAGGCGGCCCTCGGCGAGGGCAACCGCGGTGGCGGGGGCGGAGGCTGGATCACTGCAGCCCTCGCAGCGCCAGGATTCATCTGGATCGCGTTCTATCTCGTCGCGCCGCTCGTGATCATCGTCCTCGTCAGCTTCTGGACGTGGACGGACGCGGGATTCGACAAGACCTTCACGACAGCGAACTACAGCGAGCTCTTCCACGACTCGACGTACTGGGACAATATGTTCTCGACGTTCATCACGGCGGTGATTGCCGTTGTGGCGTGCCTCATCATCGGGTTCCCGGTTGCATACTTTCTTGCCCTCAAGGTTTCGAGCCTGCGGAACCAGATCACCCTCTTCGTCATTGCGCTCGCTCCGTTCTGGACGAGCTTCCTGACTCGCGCGATCGCATGGACGTTCCCGCTGATGGGTCGCGAGGGGGCGCTGAACCAGCTGCTCATAAAGCTCCAAATCGTCTCCGAGCCGGTCACGCAACTCGGCTTCTCGACGCTCTCGGTCAGGCTCGCGATGATCCAGCTGTACGTCCTGTTCATGATCACACCGCTCTTCTTCTCACTGGCGCAGGTCGATCAGTCCGCCGTCGAGGCGGCACGCGATCTCGGCGCCAACTCATGGCAGACCTTCAGGGAGGTGATCCTGCCCCAGTCCATGCCCGGCATCGTGATCGGCTCCATCTTCATCTTCGTCCTCACGATGGGCGACTACGGGACGGTCGCAACCGTAGGCGGCGGCAATATCACGTCGGTGGGAACACTCATCAACTCCAAGATCGGGGCGGTTCAGTATCCACAGGGGGCTGCGTCGGCGGTCCTGCTCGTCGCCGCCTTGTTGGTCGGCGTCTGGATCATCACGCGCTTCTCGAACCTGCGGGAGGAGTTGTGATCGAGACGATGGCGGCGGCTGCGGAGACCGTTGCGCGCCCGCAGGATACGGTCGTGAACCGCGAGTTCAAGGCGCGGCGGGATTGGTGGAAACTCGGTCTTGGCGTCTACTTCACGCTGTTTCTTCTCTTCCTCTACCTCCCGATGGTTCTGATGGCGATCCTCTCCTTCCAGGGATCCACGGGGCAGCTGACATTCCCGTTCCGTGGCCCAATCAGCCTGGACTGGTGGAAGACGCTGTTCGATGCGGACGTCTTCAATACGATTGCGGACGACGTC
>JANPBY010000132.1:0-6444 GCA_031430645.1 Actinomycetes bacterium | reverse complement strand
CACCCGGACGCGATCACCGGAATCGTGCTGGTCAATCCGGCGGTCCAGAGCGAGAACAAGGCGTTCGTGGCCCTGCCGGTTCTGCAGCGCATAGTTCCCTCACTCGCTGGGATCTCCAACGACATCGCCAAGCCAGGCCAGGACGAGGTCGCCTACGACCGAGTGCCCCTGAAGGCGCTGTACTCCATGTCCAAGCTCTGGACGCTGACCAAGTCCGATCTCGGCAGGGTCACATGTCCGGTGCTGCTGTTCCGCAGCCCGCAGGACCACGTCGTCGAGCCTTCGAACTCGGCCTACATCCTCAGCCACCTCGGGTCCGACCAGACCGAGGAGCGACTCCTCCACAAGAGCTACCACGTGGCGACACTCGACTACGACGCCCCCGCGATCTTTGACGGCGCGTGGGACTTCGTTCAGCGGCACAGCGCGCCGGCCTCCGGCTGAGGAGCAGGCGTGCGTGACAACGGCTTGCCCGCACAGCAGTGGGCCCATGTCGCAGACCTGGACCCCCGGGTGGCCGATGCGGCGCTGGAGGCCCTGCGCGAAGCCGGTGTTGCCGCCTATGCCACTCCTCACGCTGGCGAGGCCGGGCCCTACCTCGACGTACAACTGCCGAACCGCCCCACCGATCGGCTCTATGTCGACTCAAATGCGCGCGAGCGGGCTGTGGCCGTCCTCGCCCAGCTGGCGCGTACGGCACGGGGGGAGTCACCCGATCCTGCTCCGCCCGGCCGCTCTGCAGCCGAGGTGGATGCGACCTTCGACGAGATCGTCTCTCAGTTCGGGGTGCGCACCGCCCCGCGCGACTCCGGCCCGAGTGAGGAGACCCGCGACACGTCGGCGCGAGTGATCAGCGGTTCCTCGGGATGGGACGACCTGTTCGCGGACATGCAGCCGCCTCCCGAAGACCCTGCTTCTCTGGTGCTCGATGCGCTGGACGAGGGGTATGTGCCGCCGCCACCGCCGCCGGTGCCCACAGGAACCCCGATGCGGCGCTTTGCCTGGTTGGGAGTCTTGGGTGCCCCGCTGATCGCGGTCGCGGCGGTCTTCACCAACTACCGGCTGGACGGCTGGGCTGGGTTGTTCGTCGTGGGCGCGTTCATCGGAGGGCTGGTCACCTTGGTGGCAACCCTGGACGACCGACGGGTCGACGACGACGACCCCGACCACGGCGCGGTCGTTTAGAGTCGCGCGGAGCTCAGCGCCAGCCAACCGGCTGGACCCAACACCCATCACCCATGCCCGTCCCTACTCGAGGAGTGACCCCGTGACCGCCAGCGACGTGATCCAGCTCTCCGGCCACGTCCTTGACTCGGGGGCGATGGGCCGAACTTTCGACGACATCCTCGAACTCGGTGGGGACTATGTCGTCGAGCGGTTTGACATCGGCAAGACTCATTCCGACGTGTCATCCGTACGCCTTCGGGTGACCGGCACCGACGAGGAGCACCTCGCCCGGCTGTTGATGCGCGTGCAGGCGCACGGCGCCAACCTCGTCGATCCGGGCGAGGCAATGTTGCGGCTGGTTGAGACTGATGGAGTCTTCCCCGAGGACTTCTACTCCACGACGAACCTCGACACCGAAGTACGCATCGGTGGCCGCTGGCTGCGCGTAGGTAACCCTGAGATGGATTGCGGCCTCATTGTCGACGGCGAGGTCGTTGTCACGGTGCCGGTCAGCGACGTGCTCGCTGGCCAACAGATTGTGTGCGGCGCCACCGGTGTCAAGGTGATCCTCGAGCCCAAACCGCAGGCGACGGCCGAGGACTCGACGTTTGAGTTCATGAACTCGGTGGTGTCGAGTGAGAAGCCGCAAGCTCTGCAGGTGCGCCAAATCGCCCAGCAGATGCGCGACGTCAAGGCGGCTGGTCAGACGATCCTCTGGGTGGGCGGCCCGGCGGTCGTCCACACCGGCGCAGCCCCGGCCATGTGCGCCCTCGTCGACGCCGGTTTCGTTGACATCTTGTTTGCCGGCAACGCCTTGGCCACCCACGACATCGAATCATCATTCTTCGGCACCTCCCTCGGAGTGGATCTGAGCAAGGGGTCCGGAGTCGTTCATGGGCACGAGCACCACATCCGGGCTATCAACCGGATCCGTAGGTGTGGCTCGATCGCCGCGGCGGTCGAGCAAGGCGTGCTCACTTCAGGCGTCATGCATGCCATGGTGCGCAACAACAAACCATTCGTCCTGGTCGGCTCGGTGCGCGACGATGGTCCGCTCCCCGACGTCTACACCGACGTCATCGCGGGGCAGCGCGCCATGCGTGCGGAGCTTCCAGGAGTGGGCTTCGCGATCATGGTCGCGACCATGCTGCACGCCATCGCGACCGGCAACATCCTGCCGGCCAAGGTTCCGCTGGTGTGCATCGACATCAATCCAGCCACGGTCACCAAGCTCTCCGATCGCGGGTCGGCTCAAGCACAAGGAGTCGTCACCGACATCGGGCTGTTCCTCGAGCAGCTGGCCCAGGAACTCGTTCCCGGCTACCGCGGGTGATCGACCTCACACTCGGATCGGGATGAACCCCACCGTCACTGACGCTGTACCTGTTGATCGGATCACCCCTGCGACCTACGCAGCCCGCATCACCAGGAGTTGATTACTGTGTCCCGCCCGCCGAGCACGGCCAGCCACATCGCTGCCGGCCTGCTGATGTCCCCTGAGTTGACCTGGCGCCCGAAGCGCGCGCCTCGCCTCCAGCCCCGCCGCACCCTGCGCGCCCGCCTCCGTCGCAACTGACAGCAATCAGTGTTCACTGCCGGTGATCACGTGTCACCCGTTGGGGTGGCGCAGTTCGGGTGAGCCCACTCTGTCCGTTCGGGCGAGGCCTTACCCGATCAACTAGCGGTAGTCTCAGCCATCGGAAGAAGGCTGGATTTCGCCGTCGCACGGCGGTGGCTGGTCGCTGGGGGTGGAGGACGCATGGTGAACGCGCAATCGCTGCACCCCAGACTCGTGGGTGCGCGCCGTGATCAGGTCCGACTGACGCACGCACAGGGTGAAGGCGGCGCCGTAGCCGTCGAGTTCGCACTGATCGTGCCGCTCCTGCTGCTGATCGTCTTCGGCTTGATCAACTTCGGCATCATCTTCTCCCAACAACTGACCATGAACAACGCCGTCCGCGACGGAGCTCGCAAGGCCGTCGTCAACGACGCCGGTAGCCCTGGGCGCACGTGCAACGGGATTTTGGCGAACGTCCACAACCAGCTAGCCGGCCTCAGCATTAACCCAGCCGACGTCGAAGTCCGGGTTACCCAGGATGGCTGGACGAACGCTAACGGATGCGGGACCACGTTCCAGAAGACCACCTTCGGCGGCCGGAGTGGCAGCATCCCCTGCCTTGGCAGTTTCGCCACGGCCACCAATACCGCTCGGTCGATCATTGTCGAAGCCCGCTACGTGGCCGATATCGCGGTTTCCGTGCCTCCGTTCCCGACCACCATCACGTTGGCCTCGAAGGGGGTGTACCGATGCGAGTTCTCCTTCTGAGCCGGCGCCAGCAGCCCGCGAGACGTGACGAAGGTGCCGTTGCGGTCTTTGTGGCGATCCTCATGCCGGTGCTGATGATCATGGCAGCGTTTGCTTTGGACATCGGCAACGCCTACGCCAACGGTCGGCAGCTCTCGGTCTCCGTCGACGCGGCCACGCTGGCTGCGGCAGGCAAGGTCGGCAGCGCGATCCCGTACGGGCAAGCTTGCACTTCCACAGTGCTGACGAGCATCGGCGCAACCGGCATCGCCACCGCGGAGGCGAACGCCGTCAACACGGCCAACAACAAGGCTGGCACATCTGAGCCGGTCGACTCGGTCACCGTTCGGTGCGCGAGCGCCAACTCCGTTGAGGTCTCGGTGTCCAACAGCCGAGTCGTGAAGACCGCGTTGGCCGGGATCATCGGGATCGACGAGATCCGCCCGAACTCCTCAGCGGTGGCCCGCTACCAGCGCTACCCGACAGCCGGTGGCCTCCGCCCCTGGGCGGTGTGCGAAACGACCGTGGTGGCCGCGCAGGGCGCACCGAACATCACGTTCGCTACCTGGCTGGACAACAAGCAGTTCGGCGGAAAGTGCCTCGCCGACGCGACCGGCAACTGGGGCGGGGTCGACTTCGACGGGGGAAATAACGCCGCTGGCGATCTAGCCTACTGGACCCAGTACGGCTACCCCAGACCCGGAGACCCGGTCGTCACGATCCCGAACCCGGTGCTCCCTGCGGACCCCGGCGTGAGCAACAGCAACGCCCTCAAGACTGCCTTCGCCAGCCTGGTGAACCAGGTCGTGTACTTCCCGTCCGTCACCGGGATCACCGGAAACGGGAACAACGCGACTTTTAACGCCGTCGGGGTCGTCACGGCGAAGGTCTGTGGAATCCGCTACGGCAACCAGGTCTACAACACCGGAAGCACCTGCTGGGATCCTGCTCTGGCGGCGACCGTTGTCGACAACAAGGGCAAACTGATCGACCACATCCAGTTCCGCTGGGTCAACTACACAGGGTCCTACACCTCGGGCAGCAATGCCCCGGCCTGTGACTTCACCAACCGCAACTGCGTCGGGGCCACTCTGCTCTGGCGCTGACACGAACAGTCAGTTCTGGCGGGACAGTTCAGCCGCACTTACCCAGCCCAACCAGGTTGCCGAGGGGCGCGCCCCCGGTGCGGCGTCAGACGATGTCGATGTGCTCGACGCCCGAGGCGGGACGCGAGCTCCACTGCGTCTCGTGGCTCTTGATCGCGCTGCGCACTGCGGCCACGAGGGCGGTCACGGCCTCAGTCAGATGCTCTGCCACCTCGGGGTGATTCTCGCGAACCAGGCCGACCACCTGGCAGACCGGGCACAGGGTGCATTCCTGCGATCCGGTGGCAAAGCCACCTTCACCCGCTGCAGAGACGTGCGCTCCGAGGTCGCCCAGCGACGTACGGCGCGCCCAGTCCTGCACCGCCTCGAAGAGCTTGAGGGCCTCAGCGGCAGACTGGCTCCCGGCTGGTCCCGAGGCGGATGCGTCGCTCACAGCGACCCCCACAACGCTGGGTCCGGCTCGAAGCGGACCCGAAGCCGACCGTCGCGCAGGGCCGCGCCGGCGACCGTGCAACGTCTCAAGGCGCTCGGGAGCGCCAACACTCGCCGTGCCGAACCGACGGTGAGGACCAGCTCATCCCCGCTGCGTACGAGTTCCATGTCGTCTCGTTCAGCCAACGGGAGCGCGAGAGAAAGGACGAACTCATCGCCGGAGCGCTCAACGACAACTGGTTCCTCCGACGGCGGGACGGCAAAGGGATCCTCAGTCCCCGCGTATGCATCCTCGGCGAAGTCCGTGAGCTCATCGACGCCCACCGGCTCAGTCGTCCGATACGGCGAGCGGTACACAGGGAGCGGCGCGAAGGACGCATCAACTTCACGAAGCTGCTCGGCTTGAGCAGCCACCCAGCCGGCGCGCCACTCGTCAGCGTCCTCACTAGGGAAGATCCGGTTGGCGAGCACGGCGTCCACGCGATAGCCGTACAAGGAGAGTGAGGTGTACGTCCTCCGGGCCTCGGCCACCACCACCGACTCCGGAGTGAGCACGAGGCGGACTGAGGTGTCGGGGGACGTCAGAACAGCACGGACCTCGCCGAGTTCGGCGTGCAGTCGCTCGACGGCTGCGAACACCCGGTCCTTGGGCATCGGAACCCCGGCCACCCGACCGAGTACCGGTCGTAGTGACCGCAGGACGCGACGTTCTGCAGGAAAGACCCGGTTCATGTACCAGCCGAGAGCCTCAGGCAGAGCCAGCAGTCGCAACGTCTCGGCGGTGGGAGCGCAGTCAACAACCACGACGTCCCAGCGATCAGAACGCACCTGGTCACGAAGCTCGAGAAGGGCGAGAACTTCTTCCGCGCCGGGCAGGACAGTCAGCTCCTCGGCCTCCACCCGGTCGACCCCGACCGTGTCGAGGACGTCGAGCAGGTAGTCCTGGATGTCGCGCCACGAACGCTCGAAGCGCAACCTCGGGTCGACCTGTTGGGCGTACAGGCCTGGGGCAACCTCGATCGGTTCGGCTCCGAGCCTGGGGACGGCTCCACGACCGGCGCCCAGCGCGTCGCCTAAGGAGTGCGCCGCGTCGGTGGAGAGCACCAGGGTCTTCAACCCGCGGCGGGCGGCGAGCGCGGCGGTTCCAGCGGCGGCGGTCGTCTTGCCGACGCCGCCCTTGCCGGTGAACAACAAGACGCGCACGAGCGAAAGGCTATCCGGCTGCGTCCTCGACCCGTGCCTTGAGGCCCTTGAGAGCGGTGTCGACGATGACCTTCTCGGCCTTGCGCTTGATCATCCCGAGCATCGGAATCTTCACGTCGACGGCGAGCTGGTAGACGACCTCCGTGGACCCGTCGCCCTGGTCATTGAGGATGTAGGCCCCGTCCATGGCCTTCAGCATCCCGGCCTGGCCGAGGGTCCAGGACACCGAGG
>JANPBY010000131.1:0-5385 GCA_031430645.1 Actinomycetes bacterium | reverse complement strand
CCGCCGGATGAAACCGGCCCGCTCCAAGAGCCGCGTTCCCCGGAAGTACGGGGTGGCCGCCGGGTAGAGCCAGGGGTGGCGGTCGCCCACGTCGCCGAGCCGTCGGGATGCCGTGGCTTCCACGGGCCACCCCACGGTGCGGACCAAGTGCTGACCGGCCGCCCGCGGGGAGTCGTACGTGGCTGAAGCTGCCGCCAGCCCCCGCACGGTGAAGTACAGGCTTCGGCTGAGCAGGGGTTGATCGCCTGACAGCATCCATTCCCACATCCGCTCGGCGGCGACCCGTGTGGGCGTTGAGGAAGCGCACACGGCCTCGCCCAGGAGCCTCGCGCCCATCACTCGGGCGAGATCCAGTCGTCGGCTGGCGCCCACCCGTCGAGCTTCTCGGTCTGCCTCTCGCTCGTCGAGCATTGAGCGGAGCCGCACGTCATCGACGAGGCCCCGCAGCACTGACCATGAGTCAACCGCGCTGTGGGAGGCGTTGAAGACGGCCGCGTTAAGTCGGCTCAGGGTGGGGACTTGAACGCCGCCCAAGTCGAGCCACTCGGCCGAGCCAGCCAGCTCCTCAAACGTCCAGGCCAGACAATCCGAAGCGACGTCAAGGCGCCAATGCAGATCGACATCACAGTCGTCACGCCACAGGAGGAGCTCCTTCCGGGCCCGCAGGCTTGGCCCGATCAGGGGCGAGTTCGGTGGTGGCCAGAGCGCGACATCCCGCTCGATGCCGGCGGCGCTCAGAGCTGCGACTGCTCTGATGACGTCGGCTGGGCTGACCAGGAGGTCGACGTCTCCGGGGCCGCGCCCGACTGGTGAGCCGGTGGTCTGCTGCGCAAGCGCGACCCCCTTCAGGACGAGATGATCGATCCCCGCATCTGCGAGAGTCGACGACACGGAGGCGGTGTCCGCCACGCTGATCAGGGCATCGAGCCTCGACTGACGATGTGCCAGGCGCAGAACATCGGCGATGTCCGGCGAGAGTCCGAGTGCCTCTGCGTGTGGTGCAAGCACCTGCTCGACCCGATGCCTGGCGACGACCTCGCCAAAGACTCTGCCCAAAGGCGCAGACTCAACCGGACTCGTCACCGGACCGGGGTCACTCTCCAGCCCGAGCTCAGCTCTCAGAACCCACCGCAGAGACGCGACGAGCAGCTGAACCTCCTTGAGAATCATTGAACGGGCACCCGTCAGCGCGGCAGTCCGGGCGACGGACGGAGTCGGCGCGCTGGACGGAACACTGTGGTCGCCGTGAACCCCGCTGCTGCGGGGCCACCAGCGAGCGACCCGACCGACCCCATGAGCCAGGCGTGGGCGCCCCAGGCTGGCTGCACGTCGACTCCCGGGTTGATCATGCCTCGGGTTGGAGTCGGTGGGATCAGACCGACCACCACCGTGCCGGGCTCACCTCGCAGACGCAGCATCAGCTGACCCGCGGTCGCCTGAGCGAGACAGGTCGGCGTGAAGGGCAGCGCTGAAGACGCCCGCCCGACAGCCAAGGCGACCCTTCGCTCGGTCGGAGATCCCGCCCGTTCGGGCACGCCCTCCGCTGACGGACCTTTCCACTTGTCCGGCGGTGAACCGACCTTCCCCAACAGCGTCGACCACCTCGGCATGGGGACCCAGCGCTGTGCTCCCGCTGCCGCTACGAGAAAGGCCATCGCTTCGCCGACTCTGGCGGCGGCTTGCAACCGGCTGAGGCTCAGACTCTTGGATCCGGAGGGAGCGGAAGGAGACACAGTTTGAGATTACCGACCCTTGGGGGGTCTGGTCCGGTCGACCAGCTCGTCCGGTCGACAGACCTCGCGTAGGCGGTAAGCCAAGCTTCGCGGCAGTCCTGCCTGGTAGCCTTTAAAACCAGGGGAGACTCGAGCGGGAGATTCGTACATGGACAACGCGAGGCCGGATTGGGTGACGCCCTCCCTGGATCGATTGGGGCCGACAGTTGCCCAGGCGCGGAATGGTGGCTCGGTCAACATGGGTGACGGCGGCATGACTATGAAGACGTAGGTGTGTCGGACCACCTCGATGACCTCGTTGCCTGGTCCGGTCCCGGTGAACCGCTCCGTCGATGGACCTCCGGCGCAAAGCCGGAGCAAATGCAGTCTGGGCTCGGTCCCGCCCTCACTTGCTTCTCGGCTCCCGGTACTTCGGGCCTCCGCCACGTTGATGTTGCCGTAGTGGAACGTGGCACTCGCGAGATCCTCACCGCGACGGTGCCCACCTACCTGGCCAGCGGGTTGTTCTGGTCGCGCGATCGGACCTCGTCGGGGCAACGTCTCCTCGTTGGTCGGAGTCTCGGCGACGTCGTGCAAGCGCGCAACGAACCGACCACACTGGACGAAGACTTCGTACGGGCGTTTGTCCGCTTCCGTCCCAGCCCCCGGAGCACTCCGTACCACGAGGTTTGTCGACTCCCGCCGGGTGTTACTGCGCGATGGCAGCACCCGGACGGCGAGCCAGAGATCTCAGTGTGGAGCGGACCGGACGTGTGGCCCGGCGAACCGGACCTAGAGGGACCGGGCGTCCTCGACGCATATCAGGAAGCCTTCGACGATGCCGTGAGGGACTTGTGCTACGGCGAAACGCCTCTCGCGGCACTCATGTCGGGTGGCCTGGATTCCACCTACCTGGTCGCCAGCCTCGCCCAGGTAGCCAGCGCCGTCAGGCCAGTACACGCGTTCACTCACGCGCCGCATCCCGATGCCCGGTTGGCCCGCATCGGCAACCTCGATCCAGACGAATCGATGATCGCGTCAGCCATGCAGCGGATGTATCAGGACCGCGTGCGAGTGATCACTGTGATCAATGAGGATCTAGTCAATCCTCTATCTGCCGCGCGGCAAATAGCTGAGCGTTGCTGGTTCCCAGCGGTCAACCCGGAGAACGAGGTCTGGATCTCGCAGATCGAACAACGGTCGGTTGAGCTGGGCGCCGAACAACTCTTCTCAGGTGAACAGGGCAACTACGCGTTCAGCTATGAGCCACGCGACGCCGTTGCTCATTACCTGGCGCACGGCGACCTACGAGCCGTCGCCAGGCTCTTCCCCCGAGAAACAGCGCAGGGCATGACCGTCGGAGCGGTCGCGTACAGGCGATACGCCCACCCCTCGGAGCTGATCCTGCGCCGGGGTGTCGGGCGCACGTTGGCTGCCCTGCATCTACGGTCGCGACGCCGCGACCCTCATCTCCAGCTGTTGGGGGTTCCCGACGAGGAGGTGCCCAACCGGCAGGAACGTCTGTCGGGCCGGGCCGCGTACCTCCGTGCCCTGGCCGACTGTGACACGAGCCTTTCAGCCATCCTGAGCCCAGCCGGCCGCCTCCTGCCGATGGTGGACCCGTTCCGGAGCCCCCAGGTCATGCGCATCGCCGCCAGCCTGACCTCCTTGGAGTGGTCCCGGGGTCCCGCGCCGCGGGGATTCGCCCGCCGGCTCGGCGACGGGCGGGTGCCCGATGAGATCCGCCTCAGGACGCGCAGTGGGGGTCAGGCGTGCGACACCTGGTTCGCCATCAGGCACTCGAGAGAGGAGTACCTCGACGCGGTCGCCGCCCTAGTAGGCACGCCCATCCTGGGATCGTGGGTCGACTCGGAAGGAATCAGTCGACGGGTCGAGGCATGGCCGTGGGGCCAGATCAAAGGGCCGGACGACGAGGAACTGTTCTCGATTCACCTGATCCTGACCCTCGCTGACTTCGTGCGTATGACAGCGCGGCGCCTTCAACTGCTTCCGGCTGCTGCCGCCGTGCCGCCGTTACGTCCCGACAGATGATCCGACCGGAGCTTGTGTGTCTTTGTGAGACTCGTCTGGACCCCTTCCAACAGGGTGACCTGGTGAGCTGCAGCGGCCCTTAACACGTCGCGAAGTCCCCACCGATCGCTGCGATCAGCCTGAATCGAGGTCAGACGCTCGAAGTAGTCACGGTTGACGTCGGTGGCGCTGCGGATGACGTCAGTCGCTGCCCCGAGGGCTTGGTCCTCGCCCAATTCGGGCCGGCGGGAGCGGATCGCCAGGGCCAGGAGAACAACCAGGGCCTTCACGGACTCGGGCCCCAATTGCAGCCCGACCAGGCGAAGCCCCCCCTTGGTGCCCTCGACAGCCGGCGCAGGAATCGACCGGCGTTCCAGGTCGACCCCTTCCACCTCGACGACGCCGATGCCCGAAATCTCCACCTTGAAAGGGATGGAGGCCACGAACCGGGCGTCGTTCTCGACGTAGCCGAGGTTCAACGCGATCGCCAATGCGTCATTGTCGTTGTATCTGAGGAAGACCTGGTCACCATCGCCCTGATGGCAGGCCCGGATCTTGACGATCTCACCGTGGTATTCGTAGCTCGCCCCAGCAGGATGGTGGTTGATCAGGTCTATTACAGGCATCAGGTGCGGAAGGGTCCGCCCGGCACCCCACGCGTCGGATCCCAGTCTCGACTTCAGGAAGTTCCGGGAGGGACTCAAGGAGGTGAGCGTGGCCCACGAAGGCCGCGCCTCTGTGATGAGCGCGTGCAGCTCGGGATCGTCGGCCAGCGACAGGTTCGGGTAGCCGCGGCCGACCGCCCGGACCTTGTCGCACGCATTGAACAGGTCGACCATCGTGAGGAGGAGCGTGCGCTGCACCGGAGTCAGGCCGCCTAGCTCAGCCGGGGGACGTAGCGCGTCCGAATCATCAGGCCACGCTTCGAGTTGGACGGGGACATGCAGGGCGCGCGGAATCCGCAGAATCGTCGGCGCATCGGCTGCTGACTCGTCGCTCGCACCGACGTTGCTTCCGCTGCCTAGGTGTGGCAGGGCGGTCCACAGAGAGGGACCGTCATGATGAATGACGAGGTCGTCGTGGATGAACCCGCCGTGGCCCCTCACCGTGTCGGCAATGCGGACGATCAGACGCCGAACCTCCGGATCCACCGAGTCCACGCGCACGCCGGGAATCCTAGGACCGCCTGGTAGCCGCGAGTTCTTCGATCGTCTGCACGACAGAGTCCAGGGACCACTCGTCGGCCGTTCTCTCCACGACCACCACCGGAACCGCGTGGGCCAGTCCAGACAGCAACCTGAAATAGGCCTCGGGTCCGAGGATGCGGGGGGCCAACGAGTCCAGGAGCGTGTGGCCTATCAGCTCGCGCAGCCGATCTGCTCCGTGGACCTCCCGCAAGCGAATGGGCTGGGAGTCGCGCCGAAACTCCTGGGGGGCAAGGACGATCACGAGGTCCAGGCGCCGAGGCTCCACGGGTGGGTTCTCGATGCGCAGCGCCGACTTGTCGCGTCCGCCCGCCAGTGGGGTGAGCTGCTCGAAGTCCAGCCCCAGTGCGAGCGCCGCGTCAGGGAGCAGGTTGACGCTCGGACCACAAGCGGTGGTCCAGACCCCGTCCTCGCGAACGTCCAGCAGCGCCACATCG
>JANPBY010000130.1:0-1896 GCA_031430645.1 Actinomycetes bacterium | reverse complement strand
GAGCAACTGCCGCCGCGTCAGCGCGCGGTGCTGGTACTGCGCTATTTCGAGGACCTGACCGAGGTGGAGACCGCCGCCACCCTCGGAGTTTCCGTTGGGACGATCAAGAGCCAGCACGCCAAAGCGATGCGCACACTCCGTGGAGCCTTCGGGCCTTCAGCAGCCGACGAACCCGAGTTCTCGGGAGGTATCCGATGAATGACCTCGAGTCCCTTGTGCGGGACGCCCTTTCCGACGACCGACGACGGGTCGCGCCGCCGCACGACGCGACAGGCTGGGTCGGAACTGCCGTGCGGCGACAGCGCCGCAAGCACGCTGCCGTCGGGCTGGCCATGGCCTCCGTCGTTGCGCTCGTTGGGGCGACCCTGGTCGTGCCCTTCCTGAGTGATGGGAACGCCACATACGTCGCGGGACGCCCCGACGCTGCGTCTGGCTTGCTGCCCTGGGAGCCAGCCGGAGCCCTGGTCGAGGAGACCGACGTCGTGGCGTCTGCCCTCAAAGCGTGGGGGCGCCTCGCCGACGACGAGCCAGTCGGTGACGTCTATCTCGTTGCAGGCGAGCGCTGGGGCGGCACCGAGATGGTCCTTCTTCAGGCGCAAACTGATTCCGGCGCGACTTCACTGGCACTGCTGACGACTGCTGATGGCGCCGCGGGGCCCTGGGCACTTAAGGACACAGCAGGGCTGCCGTCGGACTCGGACGTGCAGGCCTTGGTGCTTCCCGCTGAAACCATCCCTCGGGACGCGACTCCGCGAGGAAGCGGGCCCGGCAGCCCCACCTCCCTGGTCCTGGGACCACAGTGGCGGGTCGGTGAGATGCGCGAGCTCGCACCCTCGGTCGGTTCGCAGCTGGTTCCGGAGACGGTGGGCTTCGGACAAGAGCCCGGCTGGCAGCCGGTGGACAGAGTCAGCGGGTACGGCTGGTGGGCCCCGCTCACCATGAGTTCTCCCGATGCGCTACCCCCATCGACAGTGGTTCTCGACCACACAGGGCATGGCTATGCCGACGTTGCCCCCGTGCTCGAGGTAGATAGTTCGGCCGGTCTGTCGGCGCTGACGCCGTCCGACGTGTCCTTCAGGTTGCTACCCGGGGAGCAAGCCAGCGTCGAGGCGCTAGACACCATTGACGCGGTCGTCCAGCGCCTCGGGCTGACTGAGCCGGTCAAGGTCACCATGCTCGATTGGGGCTCCGGTGCAACTTGGCTCGGCAGGAAGCAGCCACCTGACACAACGCACCTCTTTGCACAGTTCGACACCCCTGACGCACGTCACCCCTTGCTCGTCGCCTACGCCACCACCGGGGGCGAGGTCGACTGCCTCACCAAGCGCCGCGTCCCAGCAGCCGATGTCACTTCCTTGTCGTTCGTAGGCATGGCCTGCCAATTCCCGATTGGCGGAGCGCCACGCGGGCTGCAGGGCAACGTGCTGTACGCCCGATCCTTCATCGACGAACCCGACTTGAAGGACTCGGTGCTGGACTTCACGGTGACGCTAGTCCGTCCGAACGGTCAGAGCACCACTACAGACCTCTCAAGCAACATCGGTGGGTACGTCCAGGGGGAGGCCAGCAAGCCGGTACGGCGCTACGTCTTTGTGGCCACCGAGATCTTCGACGGTGGCGAGTTGGAGCCCTGGATCTGGCCGGCTTACCGGCCGACCGGCTAGCGGGCAGGCGGATCGGCGTGCTGGCGGATCCAGGCGTGCATGGCGATAGCAGCGGCCGCACCGGCATTGATTGAACGCGTTGACCCGTACTGAGCAATCGAGACCGTTGCCACCGACGCCGCGCGCGCCGCGTCCGACAGGCCAGGCCCTTCCTGGCCAAAGACCATGACGCACTGGCGTGGCAGCTCATACGTCTCCAGTGGGACCGCACCTGGCAGGTTGTCGATGCCGA
>JANPBY010000129.1:0-33895 GCA_031430645.1 Actinomycetes bacterium | reverse complement strand
GTTGGGAGGTGAAGAGCTCAGCCTTTGCCTGGTAGTAGTCCTCCAGTGTCTCGTGGAAGTCGAGGTGATCCTGGCTCAGGTTGGTGAACAGCGCGACGTCAAAGGTGATCCCATCGACTCGACCCAGTACTAGTGCGTGGCTACTCACCTCCATGGAAACCGCAGTGCAGGCGGAGCCAACCATCCGCGCGAGCAACCGTTGCACGTCAGGCGCTTCAGGTGTTGTCCGCACGCTAGCGACCACGTCGTCGCCCACCCTGGTCTCAACCGTGCCGACAAGGCCGGTGCGGTGCCCTGCCGCCCGCAGACCCGCATCAAGGAGATACGTGACCGTCGTCTTGCCATTCGTCCCGGTCACGCCCAGCGCAAGCAGTCGACTGTCCGGATGACCGTGAACGGCAGCCGCAACGGGTCCGAGCACGCCGCGCGGATCAGGCACCGTCAACACGGGAAGTCCCGCAGCAACGGCAGCAGGTTCCCCCCAAGGATCGGTGAGGATCGCTGTTGCACCAGCCGCTGCGGCAGCGACGGAGAAGTCGGCTCCATGATGCCGGGAACCCGGAAGCGCGGCGTACAGGTCGCCCGGCTCGACCCCACGCGAATCGGCCGAAACGCCCCCGATTTCGAGAACCGGGAGAGGAGTCTCGGTACCGCTGACCGCAGCCGGGCTGCCAAGCCGGGCCAGCACCGCCAGAACCGCCTCGAGAGTCATCCGAACAGGCACAGAACTCAAGGCTACGCGCTCAACGCGGTGTGAGCCGGTACGGCTTCGCCGTGGTCCCGGTAGGAGGAACCTGCAGGCTGGCCAGCCCGAAGGACATCACCTTCTTGAAGACCGGACCGGCCAAGGCGCCGCCGTAGCGTCCGTTCGTCGGGTGCTGCAGGGTCACGGCGACCACGAGAGCTGGGTTATCGGCGGGTGCGTAGCCGATAAACGACGCGGTGAACCCGCGGTAGCAACCGCATTCCTCATCAACCCGGTTTGCGGTTCCCGTCTTTCCAGCGACGCGGTAGCCCTCGACCTGCGCCTTGGGGGCGAGGCCATCATCGGCGACGACCGACTCGAGCATCCGGGTCACGGCCATGGCCGTTTTCGCGCTCACTACTCTGCTCTCGGTAGGCGCCAGTTCGGGCAGGAACGTGCCGTCGGGGCTGGTCACCCCTGCGATCACCGACGGTTGTACTCGCACCCCGCCGTTGGCGATCGTGGCGAACACCGATGCTGCTTGGACGGCGTTGAGCGAGAGTCCCTGCCCAAAGGCAATGGTGTAGAACTGCGACGCTGACCACGCCTCCGGACGTGGGAGCAGTCCGCGACTCTCGCCGGGAAGCCCGGCGCCGCTCGGGTCACCGATCCCGAACTTCTTCAGGTACTCGTACAGCGTTTCAGGTCCGATCGTCTCGGCGGCCTTGATGGTCCCCATGTTGCTCGACTTGGCGATGACACCAGCCAGCGTCAGCTTGAGGGTTCCGTGCGGGCTGAAGTCTCGGAACTCGCGTCCTCCCCGGGTAAGGACCGAGGGGACGACGATCGTGGACTCAGGACGCAAGCCGTCCTCCTCGAGGACCGCCGCGGCCGTCATCACCTTGCTCGTCGAACCAGGTTCGTAGATGTCGGAGACCGCGCGGTTCCCGACGTCGTCCTGGTCGGCCGATCCAGGAGAGTTCGGATCGAATGTCGGGTACGCCGCGAGGGCGAGAACCTCACCCTCGGGAGTCATCACGACGACCGTGCCGCTCTTGGCCTTCGCGTTCGTGACGGCGGCAGCCAACGTTTCTTGGGCGTACCACTGAAGGTCGCGATCCAGCGTCAGTCGTACCTCGGACCCGCCAACAGGTGCCAGCTCGGTGCTGTCGGCCGTCGAGATCTCACGACCCCTCACGTCACGCTGGTAGGTCCGGGTGCCGTCGACCCCGGACAGCACGTCGTCGTAGCCGAGCTCAAGCCCACCAGCACCAGCGCCGTTGCCGTCGACAAAACCGAGGACGTTGCCACCGACGGACTGCGCCGGATAGGACCGGTCGCTGGTGGTCACTCCATAGATGCCGGCCAGATCGAGAGCCTTGACTCGCTCCCACATCTGGGGACTCACCCCACGAACGACGTAGACGAAGCGCTTGGCACTGCTGAGCCGCGCGCCGAGCTCCAGCTGCGTACTCGGACTCAGCCCGAGGATCGGAGCAAGAGCCGCAGCCGTCGCGACCGCGTCTTTGACGAAGGTCGGGTCGGCGGTGATATCACGCGCGGCAACGCTCTCGGCGAGGACCACTCCGTTTCGGTCCGTGATGGAACCCCTCGAAGCCGGCAGCTGCTCGGTCACCGTTCGTCCTGCCGTAGCGTCCGCGGCGTAGACGGGTGCGTCGAGACCCTGAAGCTCGAACAGCCGCACGACATAGATGGAAACCACGAAGGCGAGGATCAGCAAGGCGGCCCGTAGGCGAACGGGCGGGCGTCCGAGGGTGGTAGTGCGCGGCCCGCACGGAGGTGGCGGAGGCGGCCGCCGACGCGCAGCGGGGCGGACCGGCTGCGAGGAGCGTTGATCCGTACGGGGTGCCGTCCGAGTACGCGTCGGAGTGCGGGGCGGGGTCACGGCTGCTGCGCCTTGGTCTTCGCATCGCTGACCGCGTCCGAACCCACGATGGTGCCGTCGGGCAGACTCAAGAACAGCGGAGGGCCGGACGGGCGCATCCCCAACGCCCGAGCCCTGAGAGCCAGTTGACTTGGAGTCTCCAGCGCGGCGACCTGAGCAGCCAGGGACTGTTCGGTGACCGTCAGCGCAACACTTCGCTGCTGAAGGGAGCTGAGGACGAAGGCCTGCTGCGCGAGCATCGTGTTCAGCGCCAGCAGGGCGGCAAGCCCCAGGACCAGCAGGGCCGCGACGACGGCCACGAAGACTGACCGCCCGTGCTTGGCGCGCGTGGTCTGGACCACAACGAGTGGCGGCCCCGGTTGGCGCGGGCGCGCGGGCGTCGACCCGGCGGCGACCCGGACCGTGGCGCTCATGCTGCTTCTCGGATGCGCTCGGCTGCCCGTAGCCGTACTGACCCAGCTCTGGGGTTCTCGAGGACCTCGGACTCGGATGCGGTCTCGGCACCTCGCGTGAGGAGGCGCAGCCAGGGCTGAAGGTGCTCAGGGACCACGGGAAGGTCTGGCGGCGCGCTCGAGGTGGCGCCGGCGACCAGGGCCTGCTTGACCAGACGGTCCTCGAGGGAGTGATAGGACATCACCACCGCGCGTCCTCCAACCGCGAGGGCCTCCAGGGCTGCGGGGATAGCCCGGGCAAGCACTTCGAGCTCGCCGTTGACCTCGATCCGCAAGGCCTGGAACGTGCGCTTGCTGGGATTCCCCCCGGTCCGCCGGGTCGCTGCCGGGATCGCCTGACGCACTAGGTCGGCGAGACGAGCCGACGTAGTGAACGGCGCGCGGTCGCGTTCGCGAACGACTCGTTCGGCGATCCGCCGAGCGAACCGTTCCTCGCCGTACGCACGCAGGATCCGGGCCAGCTCGTCTGCTGAGTAGGTGTTGAGGACCTCGGCCGCGGTACGACCTTGGGTCCGGTCCATGCGCATGTCGAGCGGCGCATCGTGGGAGTAGGAGAACCCACGTTCGGCCTCATCCAACTGCAGGGAGGAGACCCCGAGGTCGAACAGGACCCCGTGCACCTGGCCCAGTCCGAGACCGGCCAGGATCCGTGGAAGCTCGTCGTAGACCGCGTGGACGAGGATGGTGCGATCGGCGTACGGCGCAAGCCTGGCTCGACTGAGCTCAAGGGCATCGACGTCGCGATCCAGGCCCACGAGCCGAATCGCCGGGTGGCGTTCGAGCAGTGCCGCGCTGTGGCCCCCGAGCCCGAGAGTCGCGTCCACGACGACTGCGTCCGGGCCGCTGAGGGCCGGCGCCAGCAGCGCCAAGGTGCGCTCGAGGAGGACGGGAACATGCACGGGCGTCATGAGCTCAGCCCGCCGGCGCCCAGGCGAGGAGGACAACGACATCGACGAGGACGACCACGGCCACGGTGGCGGCTGCGGCCAGAACGACCCCCAGGGCCAGCGAACGCTCTTGGTGGGGCTGCCACTCAGCCACGAGATCAGCCTCGTCGACTGAGCCCAGGGTCGAATCGATGTCCATCCTCGGATCGACGCTCGACATCTGGAACGCCTGGAGGCTCATCTCGACCCTTCGTCAGCGGCTCGCGGACCGCTCGGTGCTGGTGTGTGGTGCTGGTGTGTGGTGCTAGTGAGTGGTGCTGGCTGCCGATCCGGTCGTGGGGCTCGGTCCCCGCCCGCTCACCTGGCGGGCCCGGCACCGGGGAAGGTGAGCCGGGACGCTGGTTCGGGAGCGGGGGGAGACCGTGCGCCACGCGTCGGTCGTTCGCGTCGTCCATCGAGGGGGCTAGGCCGTTCCTGGAACCACCTCCGAGCTGAGGTTGGCGAAGGCGTCTTCATGACCCTCGAGGTAGGTCTCCCACTGGTCGTGGTCCCAGATCTCGAGGTGATCGTTGGTGCCGATAACCACGCAGTCCTTGGCCAGGCCGGCGTAGGTGCGTAGCTCGGCCGGAACCGTCAGCCGGCCTTGTTTGTCGGGGGTCTCTGCGGAGGCGCCTGCGAAGAAAACCCGGGACAACTCGCGGGCTGGCTTGTTCGTGAACGATGCCGCCGACATCTCGGCGGCCATCTGGTCGAAGCGAGCCCGCGGGAAGACGTACAGGCAGTGCTCCTGACCGCGGGTCACCACCAAGCCTTCCGCAAGATCGTCCCGGAACTTGGCCGGGAGAAAGAGCCGACCCTTGTCATCCAGGCGCGGGTGGTGGGTGCCGAGGAACATCCGCCACTCCCCTCCTTGCCGCCTGTCGGGTTCCCGCTGGCTCCCGTTCGCGCCACCGTACTCCACTTTCCCCCACAGTCAACCTACGACTGAGCGTGTTTCCAGGACAAATAGGACGTGGCCTGTCCTAGAAGCCCAGGTCAACAGCGGTGGAGCAAGGTGGAGCAAATTTATCGACCTTGCCCTGCACGTGACCACCGAGCGCCCTCAACCCCGTGAGGTGCGGGCGCGGGCGCGGAGTGTGGCACGCTGTCCACGGAAGTGGAACGTCGTTTCGATCCGCCCGTTCGCATCTGCTGGAGGTCCGGTGCTGGTGCCAGGTGGTGCTCAGGTGTCCATCGCCGCCGGAGTGCGCGAGTTCGCTCGCGCCAGCCCGGCGACCCCGGCCGTCGTGGACGGGGACCGGATTCAGTCCTACGCGGCCCTCGACGATCGATCGAGTCGGCTGGCTCAGGCGCTCCTTGCGGGGGGCCTCCGACCGGGAAACCCCGTGGCTGTTCTCCTGGGCAACCGGCTGGAGTACTGCGAGATCGCGGCCGGACTGGCCAAGGCCGGACTGCCCATGGTTGCGCTGAACCCCCGGATGACGGCCCCCGAGGTCGACTACGTCATCGGCCACTCCAAGGCGCGGGGCTTGGTACTCGACGAAGGTCTGGCTGCGGCGGCGGCCGGGTCAGTCGACGGGGGGACCATGCCGCTGGTTCTCTCTGTTGACGGCGCCTCCCTTGGCCGCCCGTACGAGCTGGCTCTTGAGTCGGCAGATGCCCGTGACCCGCAGGTCGCCGTCACCGAGACCGAGCCGTTCTGCATCGCCTACACCTCGGGAACGACCGGCCGCCCCAAAGGCGTACTGATCAGCCACCGGTCTCGGGTCCTCACGTTCTACGCCGCGGCTCTGGAGTGGGGCCTTGGCACCGGGCGGCGCTCGATCGCGGTCGCGCCGATGTATCACGGCGCCGGCTTCGCCTTCGGCTACACGCCGGTCTTCACCGGGGGCACGGTGTCGATGCTCGGATCCTGGGATCCTGAAGGACTGCTCGCGATGATCGCCCGCGACCGGGCACAGTCAGTCTTCTTGGTGCCAACCCACGCTCAGATGCTCCGGGCCTTGGATGAGGACGTGTGGCGCCGCTACGACCTCTCCTCTTTGGACACGTTGTACTTCAATGCCGCGGCCCTACCCGTGGCTCTCAAGGAGTGGGTGCTCGAGCGGTTCCCTGCCGTGGGAGTCCACGAGTTGTACGGCTCCACCGAAAGCGGCGTCATCAGCAATCTCCGGCCGGCCGACGCGCGGCGCAAGGCGGGATCCGTGGGCCACCCGTGGTTCATGACCGAGGTGCGGGTCGTTGACGACGAGGGCCAGCCGGTCGCGGCGGGTGAGCCAGGTGAGCTCTTCAGCCGATCGCCCTACCTCATGAACGCCTACCTCGACGATGCGGAGGCGACTGCGGCCTGCACCACAGACGATGGCTTCCTCACCTGTGGTGACGTGGTGACCGTCGACAACGAGGGCTACCTCAGCATCGTCGACCGCAAGAAGGACCTGATCATCAGCGGGGGGGTCAACGTCTATCCACGCGACGTGGAAGAGGCGATCCTTCGGCATGCCTCGATCGCCGAAGCCGCCGTCGTCGGTGTGCCGGACGAGACCTGGGGCGAGCAGGTCGTGGCCTACGTCGTGCCGCGCGCGGGGGCGTCGGTGGATGCGGCCGAGCTCGACGCGCACCTGCGCCCGCTGCTCGCTGCCTACAAGCTGCCGAGGTCCGTCGTCACCGTCGCCGCACTGCCGCGCAACGCCGCCGGCAAAGTGCTGAAGCGGGACCTGCGGGCGACGCACGTACCGCCGGCTTGACGGCTTGACAGGAAAGGTCTGACGTAACAGACTCTCGTCAAGCATTCCACTTCAAGGAACGATGTTCCGATCTGTAGGAGGTCCACATGCGCCCCCACGTCGAGCTGATCCACGAGGACGACTACATCTGGCACGTCGCAGAGCTGCCGGGGGGCGAGGGTCGCGCGAGTGAGCGCCGCCTGTCAGTCGATGAGGAGGACGGCTCCTCCTCGCTTCGAGTGGATTTCCACACCGCATGGGGGCGCGGACCCGGCATCCACCATGCCAACTCCGAGTTCTACGTGCTCGACGGCGAGCTGACGTATGGAGATCGGACCATCGGCAAGGGCGGCTACGCCTACCTGCCTCGCGGGGTCCCGGTCGACGCGGTGCGCTTCGCCGAAGGAACCTCGGTCCTGCACTACCGCGAGTACGGCGACGCGGGCTTCGACCCGGTCGACGCGGTCGGCTGGTCGGACGCTCCCCGGTGGGACGACGCACGTGAGGAAGCGATTGTCTTGGACACCGAGGCCATGACCTTCGACACGGTGACTAACGCCGGACCGATGCCAGGGTTGTCCATCAAGTACTTGCACGTCGACCCGACCAGTGGCTTCTACACCCGACTCGTGTTTGCCCAAGAGGGTTGGGCCGATCACCGGCTCGCCCACCATCCGTGCTACGAAGAGGCGTACACCGTCCAGGGGCACATGGAGTACAACTTCGGGACCCTCGACCTCGGGACGTACTTCTTCCGGCCGGCTCGGGTGAAGCACGGCCACTTCACCACGATGGAGGGCGGCGCGACGTGGTTGCTGCGCTCCGATGGCGAATTGATGAACTGGTACTCCCAGAACGAGTACGTCCGCTGGGGAGCCGAAGCCGTCAACTACTCCCCGACCGGGGGTCGGATGTCGTGGTCGCAGTCCACGACCGATCTAGCGGGTGGCCGCACCTGGCGAACCGATCGAGACCTGGCCGACCTGCAGACATCCGTGCAGTTCCAGTTGGATGGTGGCGCGCAGGACGCGCCCTACGTCCAGCACGGCCTCGGTTCCGACCGGAGCCTCATCGAGATCGCCAAGGCCCTGGACGCGGCCCGCCTCCAGGGCGGCCACACCGAGGATCACGTGCACGACGACGGCACCATCCATGCCCATGGGGCGGGCGAGAGCCATGAGCACTCCCCCGCACTCACGACCGCGGCCCTCGGCTGGCCCGATCCGGCCTCCCTCGAGCACGCGGACGAACGCACGGATTCTCAGGCCCACAACTGGGGTGCCGGCCGTCCGTGGAAGGTCGGGGACCCGAACCTGGCGCCGATCATTTCCAGCCTGCCGGTACGCAGCCGCTCCCGCGGCCGTTGGGACGCCGACGGCATGTAACCCAACCCCCAACTTGACGCGCGACACGCCGTCCTGACGCGTGAAGTACCACGCGTAGAGCTGCACTTTTCGCGCGTCAAGGGGGGCGGATTCGGGCGTGGGGGGGCTAGGCGGCACGAAGGCTGCGATCAAAAGCGGTCAGAAATCGACTCTTGAGTGCGGATCGATGGTCGAAGTCCTCATGGACGACCCGCACGACCTGCCAGCCAGCTGCCCGCATGTCGTCTTCGCGTACTTTCTCTTGCCACAAAGGGTGATCCGGGCCCATCGATACGTTAGCGACGTACTTCCCGCGGCCATCGAACTCGCCGATCGTGCGCAGTCCCTCCCACCCAAGGTCAGTCACGTAGTCGGTTCCGCTCGCTCCGACGACGTGCATCCCAAGCTCCGGAGTCGGCAGATCCTCCTCAAGGACGAACAGCCTGAGTTCGGTCTCCCCTGGCGACCCCGCCCTCCCATCGGCGAGGTTGATCACGCGGGCTGCCTGGGCCTGCCCCGGCCAGTGAGCCTGCCTGGCCAGCACATCGGTCAGCTCCTCGCGCGTGCACGCGGTCGTTCTCAACGCCGCGTCCGCAGCTATCAGTCCGTCGAGGAGGCGCCGGCCGCGGGCCAGGTCAAGGACGCAACGCGCGACAGAGGTCGTACGGAACCCGTCGACCTCGACGAGATCCTCCTTGGGCAGCGCCGCCCGAGCGACGGAATACCCCTTGGCCACCCGGGCGCGTGACGTGGGGGACGTGAGCGTCGCGACCCTCGGGATCCGCGCGACTGGAAGCCCTTGGACGAGCCCGCACGACTCATGACTCGCAACGACGCTCGGACCGACCCGGACGAGGACCGATCGCAGCTGGAGCAGGGCCAGCGCTCGACGCCCGCCTGCCCGCGCAGCCTCGATGGCCGCCGGCTCAGCAATCACCCCGTGGCGAGTACGCACCCAGCGACCTACGGCGATCTGCCGGCGTATCTCCTCGTGCGGATAGCCGGCCTGCTCCGCCTGCTGATGGGTGAAGACGCCTCCCTGTCGGTCGGCCAAGGCGCGCAAGATCGGATCCATGTGCATCAGGGTCGTACGGATGGCCTACCTGTCGTGCGCGTCATCCACAGGCGCAGCCTCTGATCCGGCCTTCCACAGGGTGCGCTCGCCCTCCGCTCCAGGCCGTACCGCCACTTCACGCGCGAAAAGGCGGACCTCCCGATCGGTAGATCGCGCGTCAGGACGGCGTGTCGCGCGTGAAGTTGGGGGGGTCAGGTGGTGCGGGTGATGTCTTGGCCGGTCGGGGTGCCTACTACCTGGCCGTTTCGGTAGGCGACCTGGCCGCCGACGACTGTGTGGATGGGCCAGCCGGTGAGGTCGACGCCCTCGAAGGGGCAGTGGTCCTGACCGGATTGGCACAGCTCAGTGGTCACTGTTTGGGTCTTGTCGAGGTCGACGACGGTGAAGTCCGCGTCGGAACCTACGACCAGCGACCCCTTGCTGGGCAGGTTGTAGGCGCGTGCCGGGTTCGTTGACACCGCCTCGACGATTCGCTGCAACGACAAGCCACGCTTGTGGTAACCCTCGGAGAGCAACACCGGGTACAGCAAGGCAGTTCCGCCGAAGCCTGGCGTCGCTGGCCAGAGCTGGTCACCCTTCAGCTCCTCCATGCAGCAGGCGTGGTCACTCGCCACCCAGGAGATGTCTCCGGCCGCGAGCCTTCGCCACAGTTCTTCGTTGTCCGCAGGCGTGCGGATCGGCGGGTTGACCTTGCCGCCCAGTCCTCCGCGCGCATCGAGGGTGTCGTGGTCGAGGCAGAGATGGTGCAGCGTCGTCTCGAACCGCATGTCGATCCACGGGTACGCCTCACGGGCCTGGACGGCCGCGGCCACTGCATCAGCCGACGACAGGTGGAGCAGGTTGATGTTCGTTCCGGTATGCGAGGCGATCGTCGTGGCCTCCCCGATGGCCACGCGCTCGGTCAGCGGCGGACGACCTTCGTGATAGGCGCGCAACGTCTGCGGGTTGCCGTTGGCCTTCACCCGGTCGATGAACACCCGCATCAGCTCGGACTGCTCGCAGTGCAGCGAGAGCGATAACCGCAGGTGGGGGTACTCCCGCTGAACCTCATTGATCTTCTCCATGATGAGGAAAAGATGCCCGAGGTCGTACTCGTCGCCCATGGTGAATGCGCGGGCGTCGCGACTGTTCGAGGCGAGGTCAAAGCCCTTGTAGAACATGTAGTACTTGAACGACGTAACCCCGTGCTCTTTGACCAACGCGGGGATCTCATCGATCTGCGACACCGTCATGGGCGCGAGGTGGAACGCGTAGTCGGTCCAGGCCTTGCCGCGCACCGCGTCGAGAACCTCGGGAAAGATCTCGCCGTACGGACCAGTGCGGTTGAGGTAGTGCGCCCCGGTGCGGAAGTACGAGATCACGGTCGTCGCGCCACCGACCAACGAGGATCGAGTCTCCTCGGCGGCGTCGAGGCCGAGCTCCCGATAGATACCGAGGTGGAAGTGCGCGTCGACCGCACCAGGAAGGACGACGCAGCCCGCGGCGTCCAGGACCTCATCAGCGTCAGCGACTGACAGGTCTTCCGCGAGTGCTGCCACCCGTCCGTCACGAACCCCGAGGTCGGCGCGCATCTCACCTGTTCCCGGGAGGACGACAGTGCCGTTCTTGACGATGAGGTCGTAGCGAGCCATGGATGTGTGTGAGCCGGACCGGGTCCGGCTCACCTCCTTCCGACGAGGTCTTGGGTGAGGGTCTTGGTGGTGCTCGAGTGTCCCAGCCGCGACGAGACTCGAGCGGTCGCAGCCGGCAGGATCGTCACCGCCTCCTGCAGATGCTGACCGAATCGTTCGGCTGGACCGCAGATGCTGATCGCCGCAATCGGGCGGCCCTCATGATCGAAGACCGGCGCTGCGACCGACGCGGCTCCGGCCTGACGCTCACCTTGGCTCGTCGCGTAGCCCTGCTCGCGCACCCGGGCCAACTCGGCACGCAGATCACCTACGTCAGTGAAGGTGGAGCCGGTCAATGCGAGAAGGGGGGCTGCGAGCGCCTGTTCGAGCTCGTTTTCGGGCAAGAAGGCGAGCATGGCCTTGCTCGAAGCGCCAGCGTGCAACGGAAACATCAGCCCGAGCGGCACCGACATCACGATCTCGCGATGCGGAGTCACCTGATCGACATACATCCGCGAATCCCCGGACAGGACCGACAACGTCGCCGTTTCCTGAGTCTCGTGGGACAGCGCGGCAAGCTCGCCTGCAGCGCTCTGCCGTACGTCGATCCGCGACTGGTAGGCCACTCCGAGAGCGAACGCGGTGGGTCCGAGCCGATACCGGCGGGAGTCCTCGTCGACCTCGACGAGCATCCGGGTGCGCAGCGACGCCAGGATTCGATGGACCGCCGCCTTGGACAAACTGAGAGCCTGCGCGATCTCGGTGACCCCCAAGCTGGCCTCTTGACTGCGGGCGAACAGGACGAGGACGTCCGCGGCGCGCTCGACGGTCGCAATGGTCTGGCTCGTCACTGGCGTGGTCCCAGGAGGGGCAGTCGGTCCCGGCGTGGTCGCGAGGGATGGCTTTGACACCGCGCACCTCCCTTCTCGACGCTCGACGGGTGCTTCACAGAGTGCTGCTCAAGGGGTACTGTTCCACAAAGTGTGACAGCGTTCCACTATTGTGGACTCTGGATCGCCGGACGGCTCCGTGCTAGTTTGCGGAATGTCATTCCATCCACTGGAACAGCGAAACGGGAGGCGGGAAGGTGCAGCCGCTTGAGGGCGTGACGGTGATCGACGCTGCCACGTTGTTCGCTGGCCCGCTTGCAGCCACGATGCTCGGCGACTTCGGCGCTGAGATCCTCAAGATCGAGCACCCCACCAAGGGCGACCCGGCGCGGACCCACGGCCCGAGCAAGGACGGCGTGGGCCTCTGGTGGGCCCTGCTCGGCCGCAATAAGCAGACCCTTGCCCTCGACCTTTCCGAGCGCACCGGCGCCGACCTGCTGCTGCGGCTGGTCGAGGATGCCGACGTCCTCATCGAGAACTTTCGCCCGGGCACCCTCGAGCGCTGGGGCCTCGGCCCCGAGCAGTTGCACGCCGTGAACCCACGCCTGATCCTGGCCCGCGTCACCGGCTTCGGCCAGAAGGGCCCCTACGCTTCACGACCCGGCTTCGGCACCTTGGCCGAGTCGATGTCCGGGTTCGCGGCCATCACCGGTGAGCCCAACGGTCCGCCCACCCTGCCTCCCTTCGGTCTGGCCGACGGCATCGCCGCCCAGACCGTCGCGACTGCTGTCCTGACCGCGCTCTACCACCGCGACGCACACAGCGGTCCGGGCCAGGTCCTCGATATCGCCATCATCGAGCCCATCCTGACGATCCTCGGCCCGCAACCAACGGTCTACGACCAACTCGGGATCGTGCAGCAGCGCACCGGCAATCGATCAGTCAACAACGCTCCGCGCAACACCTACCTCACCCGCGACGAACGCTGGGTGGCGGTCTCGACCTCGGCCCAGTCGGTCGCCGAGCGGGTCATGGCGCTGGTGGGCCACCCCGAGGTGTGCTCGGAACCGTGGTTCGCTGCCGGCTCGAGCAGGGCCGAGCATGCCGACCTGCTCGACGAGTACGTCAGCGCGTGGATCGCTGAGCGGGACCTGCACGAGGTGCTGAAGTCCTTCGAGGAGGCCGACGCCGCGATCGCGCCCATCTACGACGTGTCCGATGTCTTCACCGATCCGCAGTACCAAGCCCTCGACACGGTAACGACCGTTCAAGACCCCGTGCTCGGAGACGTACGCATGCAGAACGTGCTCTTTCGGATGTCCGAGACACCGGGTTCCATCCGGTGGACCGGACGTCCTCATGGAGCTGACACATCGACCGTGCTGCAGCAGCGGCTCGGAATCACGCCCGCGGAGCTCACCGAGCTCGAGACTCAGGGCGTCATCGCAACCGGGGGTGCGCAGCGGTGACTCACACGGGGACCAGCACGGGGACCGAAGTCGGCAACGTCAACCAGCCGATCGTGAGCGGTCCACGGGTCGCAACGAGCACCGCCGACATTGCAGCAGCTCTGGCCGGAGCGCGCGTCGTCGACCTGGCCCAGCCGATGCGCCGGGGGATGCCGCAATCGGCCAACCACCCACCGTTCCAGATGTCCTTGGTCCGACGCCACGGCGACATGGTGCGAGTCGACGGCGGTTCGGCGGCCAACGAGATCATCGTCACGGGCGGTCACGTGGGAACCCACATTGATGCCCTTGCTCATGTGTCCCACAACGGGTTGCTGTACGGCGGCCTCGAGGCCTCGGCCGTGCAGTCCAATGAAGGTTTCGCCGCACTTGGTATCGACACGTTCACGCCCTTCGTAGGACGCGGGGTGTTGCTCGACATCGCTCGGGTGCATGGCGTCGACGTTCTCCCGGGCGGTTACGAGATCACCGTTGCGGACCTTGAGGCGGCGCAGGACCTCATCGAGGTCGAGGTCGGTGCAGGCGACGCAGTGTTGATCGGCACCGGCTGGTCGAGGCTGTGGAATGACCACGCGGCTTTCATCGGGCAGCGCAGCGGGGTCCCCGGCCCGGGCGAGGCAGCCGCCCGTTGGTTGGCCGATCGACGGATCCGGCTGACCGGCGCCGAGACGATTGCCTACGAAGCCATCGCGCCCGCTGCGGGTCACTCAACGCTGCCCGTCCATCGAATCCTGCTCGTCGAATCCGGCATCAACCTGATCGAGACCATGCGCTTGTCGGAACTGCTGGACGCCAAAGCAGGAGCGTTCTTGTTCGTCCTCGCGCCCCTGCGGCTCGTGGGCGCCACCGGGTCGCCTGTTCGACCCCTGGCCCTGCTGAACGGCTGACGACGATGACGGGGATCAGCAACGGCTCGGGGGCACCAGCGACGGCCGTGCAACAACTCGCATCCTTCGCGGTCGCTTGTCGTGACTTCGGGCTGCCTGACCCTGTCAGATCCGACGTCGGTGGCCGGCTGCTCGACGTGCTCGGCAACTGCGTCGCGGGTCGGGCCGAGAGCACCTCCGACACTGACCCGGACCGTGCCGTTCTTCGAGTAGCCGCGGCTTGGGGCGGTACGCCCGAGGCTGGTGTTGTCGGTGCAGGCGACCGGCTACCCGCGCCAAGTGCCGCCCTGGTGAACGGCACGCTCGCCCACGCCTTGGACTTTGACGACACCCACCTCCCCTCGGTGCTGCACCCTTCCGCAGGAGTCGTACCAGCCGCTCTGGCCGCAGCCGAAGCAGCCGGTTCCAGCGCGACCGAGCTTGCGGCAGCCATTGCTGCCGGGGTGGAGATCACCAACCGGTTGGGCATGGCGTCCTACGCCCCAGCCATCCGCAACTCCATCTTCTTCGACAAAGGCTTCCACGCCACCTCGATCTGCGGCACCATCGGCGCGGCCGCCACCGGGGCGATGCTGCGAGGGTTGGACGCCGAGGGCGTCGCCCACGCCATGGGGATTGCCGCCTCCATGGGGGCGGGCGTCATCGAGGCCAACCGCACCGGCGGCTCGGTCAAGCGGGTTCACTGCGGTTGGGCTGCGCATAGCGGCCTGGTCGCTGCCGCGATGGCCGCCGAGGGCGTGACTGGCCCCCCCACCGTCCTCGAAGGTCGGTTTGGCTTCTTCCAGGCCTACCTCGACGGCAGATACGACTCCGAGGCGCTGCTTGACGACCTGGGGACGCGCTGGGAATTGCTGCGCACCGTCTACAAGCCCTACCCCTCGAACCACTTCACGCACCCCGGGATCGACTGCGCCCTAGCGCTCAGGGCTCAGGGCCTGGACCCCGATGACGTGGATGCCGTCACTCTGGGCGTTGCTGCGCCCGTACTACGGACGATTGCCGAACCGCGCGCCGACAAGGTACGGCCCCGGTCGGCCTATCACGCGAAGTTCTCCGGACCATTCACCGTCGCGGCTGCCCTGATGGGGGGAGGCGGGCTCGGGTTGTCCCTTGACGACTTCACCGAAGCCACCGCCACCGACCCACGACGGCTGAATCTGGCTGAGCGAGTGGAAGTGGTCGCCGACGATCGCGCGACCGAGATCTTCCCGAGGGGTTTCGCTGCCGTGCTCCGTGTCCGCACGAAGTCCGGCGCCGTCCTCGAGCACCGCGTCGATTCCTCGCGCGGCGGTGAGGAGCATCCGCTGACCCGTGACGATCTGATGCTCAAGTTCCGCATCAACGCCGGCCGATCGCTTCCAGCAGACCAGGTGTCGGCCCTCGCCGATGCAGTGGCCGAACTGGCCAACGGTTCCGGAGACGTCAGCACTGTTCTTGAGCTGACCCGCGTGACGGGAGCCGCTGTGAATGAGCTCCCTAAGCAGCGGGCCGCCGTGTCCCACGAACGCACCTGAGCCACACTCTTTGGCGCAGGGTCAGGCGAGCAGCCGGCGGGCTTGGCGGACCACGGCTTCATCGATCATTCGACCGTCATCGCCCAGCACAACGCCGGCGCCTTGGGCCAGCGCGGCTTCGTAGGCGTCAACGACGCGACGGGCAGCGGCACGCTCCTCTACACTCGGTGTGAAGACGTCGTTGACGACTGCAACCTGTGCTGGATGGATGCAGGCCCTCCCGCGATATCCCATGCGCCGCAAGGCTTCCGTCGATTCGCGCAGGACGTCGAGGTCTCGGAAGTCAGTGGACACCGGACCCACTGGGGGTTCGAGTCCGGCTGCCGCTGAGACGAGCACGACCCACGACCGGACCCAGGCAAGCTCGCGCTCGTCAGGTCCCGGAAGGATCCCCGTGTCCGCACGCAAGTCCGCCTCCCCCACCTGCAAACGACTCACCCGCGGCGCACCAGCAATGTCTTGGGCTCGCAGCACGGCTGCGGCCGACTCGAGCAGCGGCGCCAGCCCGGCGGCGGACCCAGCTGCGTCCAGCAGCTCGGCGACAGCGACGACTTCCTCAGCGCTCTCAGTCTTGGCCAGGCAGAACCCCGTCACTCGAGGAGACCTGGCCAAGGCACGGATGTCCTCGTGCCCGGACGCACCCTGATTGACCCGAACCCAGATCTCGGCCGCCGTGATCTCTGGCAGCTCGTCGAGCCAGCCGAGCACCGCAGAACGGGCAGCGTCCTTACGTGCGAGCGGTACTGCGTCCTCCAGATCGACGATCAGTGCGTCGGCGCCTCGATCCAGCGCCTTGGCCAGGACGTCAGGCCGGTCACCGGGAACGTAGAGGTGCGAGCGGACGGTCATCCAATGACCTCGGTGCCGGTCACGAGCGCGCGAGCGATCACCATCTGCATGACATCGCTCGTCCCTTCACCGATCACCATGAGCGGCGCGTCGCGATAGAGGCGCTCGACCACGAACTCCTGGCTGTAGCCGTACCCGCCGTGGATCCTCATCGCCTCCAGCGAGGCCTTGACCGCAACCTCGGAAGCGAAGAGTTTGGCCATCCCCGCCTGCATGTCCACACGCTTCCCTGCGTCGGCCTCGGAGGCGGCCCACTGCACCAGCAGCCGCGCCGCCTGGATGCTGGTCGCCATATCCGCCAGCCGGATCTGCACGGCCTGGAAGTCAGCGATGGGCTTGCCGAAGGCCTCGCGCTGCCGGGCGTAGGCCAGGGCCGCGTCAAAGGACGCCTGCGCGATCCCCAACGCTCGTGCGGCAACGTTGATCCGCCCGGTCTCCAGACCCGAGAGCACCTGCTGCATCCCGCGTCCCTCGACTCCACCCAACAGGGCCGAACTTGGCACGCGGACGTCCTGGAGCACGACCTCGCAGGACTCAGGCCCCTTGTAGCCAAGCTTGGGGAGGTCCTTGCTGACCGAGAAACCAGAGCTGGTCGTGTCGACGAGCAAGACACTCATGCCTCGGTGCGCCGGCTCGGCCGCCGGGTCGGTCTTGACGAGCACGGGAAGTGGGTTCGCGTGTCGTGCGTTAGTGATCCAGGTCTTGGTGCCGTTGACGACGTAGTGGTCGCCGTCCAGACGCGCGGTCATCGCGATGCCCTGGAGATCAGTTCCCGCGCCCGGCTCGGTGAGGGCGATGCCCGTGCGCAGCTCGCCGGTCGCCAGTCCCGGCAGGTACGCCTGCCGCTGAGCCTCGGTGCCGTGCTTGGCGATCATCCAGCACGACAGCGAGTGACTCCCGAGAATGCCAGCAATCCCCATCCAGCCCTTGGCGAGCTCCTCGAACACGAGGGCGAAGGACACCATGTCGAGGTCGAGCCCGCCGTACTCCTCCGGCACAGTCATGCCGAAGAGCCCGAGCTCCTTCATGCCCTCGACGATCTCGGTCGGGTAGCGACCAGAGCGCTCCCAGTCGGAAGCGACCGGCACGATCTCCTTGTCGACGAAGGATCGCAGCGTGTCGCGAAACATCCGCTGCTCGTCGGAGAGCTCGAAGTCCATCGTTAGTCAGTGCTCCTGAATGATCGGGTGAGGGCGTTCGTTGGGCTTGAAAACGGGGAGGGCGCGGCCGTCGGAGAGCGAGGCCCACGTCAGCACGACCGACTGGTCGCAGTGCACTGGGTGATCCGTGGTGATGTCAACCTCGATGCGGGTCAGCAGGATCGGACCTTCAGCCAGGCGTACGCGCGCGAGCACATAAGGCGCAGCCACGTCAGGATTCGGAGCGCGATGGATCACAGTGAACGAATCGATGACACCGACACCGCTCGCCTCGGTCCAATCGAGGGCATCGGTCATGCAAGCGACGCAGACCGAACGCGGAGGGTGCTGGATGGCCGAGCACGTAGTGCACCGCTGAAGGAGGAGCCGATGCTCACGAGTGGCATCCCACCAGGGCGCCGCCACCGAGTCTTGGGGTGGCGAACTGATGTCCTGCCAGGCAGTTGTGGGCCCAGTCATCGGTCCACCCCCAACAGGACCGTTGCATGCGTCGACAAGATGCCGCCAGTTCCGTGCGCGAGCGCTACCTCGGCACCCGGGACCTGACGATCGCCACAGACTCCCCGCAGCTGCCGTACGGCCTCGACGAGCAAAAGGACCCCGAGCTGGCCTGGGTGGCAGTACGACAGGCCGCCCCCGCTGGTGTTGAGCGGCATGCTGCCCCCCGGACGTAGCGCTCCCGAGCGAGCGAACGCAGCCGCCTCGCCCCGGCTGCAGAAACCTAAGGCTTCCAACGACAACAGCACGGTGATGGTGAACGAGTCATAGATCTGGGAGACGTCGACGTCAGCCGCGGTCAGCCCGGCTCGCCCAAAGGCCGCTCGCGCGCTGTCGTAGGCGCCCGTGCGGGTCAGGTCTGAGTCGGCCGTCATCGAGGCGTGCGTGGTCGCCTCGCCGTAGCCAAGGACGACCACGGGATCCTTCCGGAGATCTCGCGCTCGCTCCAGGGAGGTGAGCACGAGGGCTCCCCCACCATCAGTGACCAGGCAGCTGTCGAGGCCAGTCAGCGGCGAGGCGATCATCGGGGCAGCCAGCACATCGTCCACGGACAAGGAACCCGCGCCGAAGCGATACGCGGCCGGATTCAGCAGCGCCCACTCCCGCGCGGCGACAGCCACCTCGGCCAGGTCGGAGCGAGCCGCGTCGTGCTCGTGCAGATAACGCTGGGCCGCCAAGGCGTAGTAGCTCAGCGGCCACAAGGGGTGATAGGGCGTCTCGAACTGTGCCTCTGGTGTGTGCTCCTCAACCACACCCCCCAGCCTTCGGGATGCTGCGGACCGCTGGTTGCTCGCATAGGAGATGACGACGGTGTCGCACTGCCCGGCCTCGATGGCCTGGACCGCGCGGGCGACATACATCTCGAACACCGAGCCGCCGGCTGCCGAGGAGTCCGTCCAGCGTGGTCGAAGCCCGAGATGATCGGCGAGGCTGGTCGCGCTGAACCGCGACAGTGCTGTTGTTGCGAGCCCATCGACGTCACCAAGGGTGAGGCCTGCGTCCCTGAGGCCGCGCGTGACCGCTTGGGTCTGCAGCTCATACACCGTGCGACCTGTGACCCCAAGGTCGCATTCCGCTGCCCCGACGATAGCGACGGGCATCGCAGTCAGGCCCCCTCAGGCCGGTGCACGACCTCAGCACCGCAGGGCGTGGCAGCCTTCCGCACAACCGAACCGTCACCGTCAACGACGACAACAGCCAGATCCACCGTGACGCGCCCATCCTCAACGGAAAGGACCGATCCCTCACATCGAACGGTCTCGCCCGCGAACACCAGCGCCTTGAACCGAAAGTGCAGTCTGGTGATGAAGGCCTCCGGTCCGAACCAATCGAGCAGGGCCTCCGCGAGTAGCGCCCCGAACACTTGACCGTCGACGACCGGCGCCGACAGCTGCATGGCCTCGAGATAGGCGGCGTCATAGTGCAGCCGGTGCCAGTCCCAGGTGGCACCGGCATAGGCGACCATGTCGGCGAGCTCGATCGTCCTCACCAGCTGGGGCATCTGCGCCCCAGCAGCGGGCAACGTCCACGCGCTCGGGCTGGTCATGCGTCACCCTCCAGCGCGACGAAGATGAGCGTCTCGGTGTTGGTCGTCAGGAGGGCGCCGTCGGCCCGCGTGTAGGTCGCCTCGGACGTCACCACCAACATCTGCTGACCAGCCGACGTCGTGCGTTCGATCAGATCGACGATCCGCCAGGTTGCCGTGATGACGTCAATAGGTCGGATGTGTCGGTGGAAGACGTAGTCGTTGCCGCCACGCACCAGCCGGGTGCCCGGGACATCGAGATGCCAAGAGTGACCGGCGTACCCGTCGGCATCCGGTCGCCCACCGACGTACTGGTTGGTCTCGCAGACCCACGTCGGGGGCGCCACGACCGAATCGAGCCCCACTGATCGGGCCGCCTCAAGATCGACGTAGAGCGGATTCTCGTCGCCCACTGCGGAGGCGAAGTAGCGAAATGCGGGGCGACCGCAGTACTCCGGTGCGGTGTAGATCGCCGTCTCGCCGATCCGCGCCCGCAGCTCCTCCGTCAGCAGACTCACGGCGCGTCCCCGCTTGGTACCAGGGCGGTCGGCACGACCTCGATGAGGAACTCGTCGCGGAGCAGACCACCGCAGACGATGCCGGTGGACGCGGGATACGGCGGGGCCAACCGGTCCCGACGCACGTCAGCGACCACCCGGTAGTCGGGCAGAGCATCGGGGAGGACGTACTCAACTGTGGTCAGGAGGTGCTCCGGACCGGAGCCAACTGCGGCCATGGTCAGCAGCATCGCGTCGTACGTGGCCTCTGCCTGTCCGCGTAGATCACCCGGGCAGAGGGCTTGCTGGGTGTCCATGTCGAGGGCCGCAAAACCCGACATGTAGAGAGTCCCCCCGGCACGAACCCCCGGGTTGTAGGTCAACGTGTCGTAGCGCTCCCATCCGGGGTTCACGGCTACCGGAGTGTGCCGCGAAGCGACCACTTCCAGGGCCACCAGGACATCCGGTGCATGCAGGTCCGACATCAGAATCCCTGCAGCGCCCGGGAACACCGGCCCCAGCAAGTCGCGGCGCGCCCGACCGGTCTTCGGGTAGCGCTCGCGAGTCGCGGGGGTGGAGTAGTCGACGGTGGACACGACGTGGGAGAGGTCGAGTCCAGCCTGCCCTAACAACTCCCCGGCGCGCTCGAGGCAGGCGAAGTACTGTCCGACGACATCTCCCTGCGCGATCACCGAACCGTCAGCAGCGATCGGCAGCAGCGTAGGGAGATAGACGGCACCGTCATGTCCGTCGCGCACAGTGTCGCGCCGCAGCCAGGACTCCCCGCCGCCAGTTCCAACGACCAGCGCCTCACCACCACCGGGAGTCGCGTGGACTTCGATCTCGACCCAAGCTTGCCGACGGACAAGCCGGTCGACGACGATGGTGACTACGGTTGGCTCGTGGGCGCCGAAGATGGAGCGTCGCACCTGCTCGACCTCGGCATAGTCGCTGAGCCCGCCGAGAGTGACGTTCTCGACCACTCGCGTGACATCAGACCAACCAAGTCCGGCAGCGCTAAGAATCGCCTCCTGCTTGGCGTAGGCCACTGCTGTCTGCTCGCCCATGCCGCCATGCACGACCATTCGACCGGCCTCGCGGTCGATGACGGCCCCGGAGTGCCCGGAGCAGATCGCGTCGGCTCCAACCGTGAGGCCAAGGGCGAACGTCGCGCCCGCATAGTCAGCCCAAGGAAAACTGGATGGCTGGATCGCCTGCGGCAAGGCGGTCATCAGCGGCCTTCCGGCGCGACCCGCACGACATCGACGGCCAGGTCATGAAGCCTGACCAGGTCGATGGCGCTCGAAAGCGCGCGTACGGACTCCGTCAAGGCGCAAACCTCCGCAGAGTCGCCGCCACACAATCCAAGAACCTTGTCATCGAGAGTGGCATCCGACATCGGGGACGCCGGACCACCAACCGAGCTCGTCACGTCACCACGCAGCAGCCGACCGTCTGCAAGCCGGATCTCAACGTGCCCAGGGGCATCTGCCGCCACCCCTAGCGGCCTGGTCACCACGGTCCGCACCCGCATCGCCAACCGGGCAACTTCAGGTCGCGCGATCGATTCTGGGCTGTACGTGGCGACCGTCACGGAGCCGTCAATCAAGAGGGCCGCCAGGGACCACGGGAGGGAGAACTTCGCGTCATAGGTGCTCCGCGGATTGATCTTGTCAACAACCGGTTCGCAGACGATCGACGCGCTGTCAGGATGCACGTGCGCCACCACCTCGACGACGTCATCGGGATCCACGTCGTGGCCCGCCACCGCTGCATCAGCCGCGTCGAGGGTCACGTGCAGAAGCTGACACGCGGGGTAGGGCTTCAGAGTGAGGGCCAGCGTTTCCCAAGAGACGCCAAGATCTTTGGTACACGAAGCGACGTCGGCCGGCCGGTCGGACAGCGTCGCCCACAGGCCATACCTGCCCTCAAGGACGCTCGCCGGCCCGCTGGCTCCGGCAGCAGCCAACCGGGCTGCCAGGACGCCGGCCATCGACGCGGTCCCGGGGTGCAACTGTTTGGTGGACGAGCCGGTGTCCAAGAACTCCAGGAGCCCACCCGAGGAGGAGCCTGCAATGCCGAGTGCGTTCGTCGAGGTGGCTTCGTCGAGGCCGAGCAGGCGCGCCGTCACCGCGGCGGCGGCAAGGGTTCCGGCTGCGTGCGTCGCATGGACGCCTCGGGCGTGGAAGCCATGCGGCACGGCCGCCGCCACCCTGCACACCACCTCGTAGCCGATCGTGGCCGCCGTCACGACCTCGACGCCGGTGGCGCCGACCTGCTGGCCCACGGAGAAGGCTGCCGGCAGGACCACGGCCGTGGCGTGTACCAAGCCGCCGGCATGGGTGTCATCGAAATCGAGACCGTGAACGAGTGCACCTGCGGCCAGGGCGGCGGCCGGGGCCGACAGCCGGACCGGAGATCCCAAGGTCGCAGCTTCCTCTGGGCCGCCCAGGGCCTCGGCCACCACGAGCGCCGGGTCGACGACGTGGGACAGGCGGGAGCCCACCGCGTTGGCCACCCCGTCGAGGAGGTGGCGGCAGGCAGCCTCTTGAACGTCGACGGGTATGTCCTGGGGACGCAACGCGACCGCCCAGCTGGCGAGCTCTTGCGCCACTGTCATGTGGTGGCGCCGGGGAGGTCTGGAAGAAAGGGCGTCGCCGAATCACCGAAGGCGCCAGCGGTCACCAGAAGGGCGAGCCGCTCAGCGTCGTAGCCAAGCACATCGCGGACGACGTAGTCGAAGTCCTCGTTGCGCCGCGGCGCCCTCCGGTGCTGGGTGGGCTGCGGACCTGCGCTCACCGCCGTACGAGGCATCCGGACCGCACCGAAACTCGGGTGCTCGGTCTCGACGACAAGCCCTCGCTCGAGGGTGTGCGGTTCGTCCAACGCTTCGGCGATGGTGTTGACCGGGCCGCACGGGATGCCGCCGGCATAAAGATCTTCGAGCCACTCGTCGGTGGTCCGGGTACCAAAGATGTCGGTGAGCTCAGCGACCAGGGGCTCGCGGTGATCACGACGGCTCGCGAAGGTCTCGTAGTTGCCGGGAGCCGCCCACTCGGGGTGGCCCACGACCTCCGTGAGCCGTTGCCAGAACTTCTCCTTGGCGCAGCCGACGACTATCCATGAGTCCTTGGTCGGGAACAGCTGGAACGGCACCAGCGAGGGATGTGAAGAGAGCGGAGTGCGGGTCGGAACAAAGCCCTCGTTCAGCGCCCACGTCGCCGGATAGGTGAGCAGCGAGATCGCTGTGTCATAGAGCGACACGTCACAGTCCATGCCGACGCCGTCTCGGCGGGCCGCATGGATGCCGGCCAGCAGCGAGATCGCGGCGACCATGCCGCCGGAGTAGTCGACCATCGACAAACCCGACTTCGTCGGCGGACCGTCCGGCTCTCCGGTGACGTCCATCCAGCCGCCCAGACCTTGCAGGATGTAGTCGTAACCGGGTTCCTTGACCCGGGGACCGGTCATGCCAAACCCAGACAACGAGCAACACACGATGGCTGGGTTCGCGTGCTTGAGCTGGTCGTAGGTGAGCCCGATCTTGGCCGGGACATCGCCGCGCAGGTTGCTGAATACGGCATCAGCGCCGCGAACCAGGTCCTCGAAGACCTTGCGCCCTTCAGGAGCGTTCAGGTCCAGCGACAACGAACGCTTGCCCCTGTTGAACACTTCAAAGAACAGCGAGTCCTCACCGGAGGCGTACGGCGGAACGTAGCGGCCAACATCGCCTCCCACGGACGGGTCCTCGATCTTGATGACCTCCGCCCCTAGATCGGCCAGGTGCAGACTTCCCCACGGGCCGGCTCCGTACTGCTCCACAGCAATGATCCGCACGTCCTCGAGGGGTCTCACACGAGATCCCCGATGAGTTCGAGCAGGCGGGCCTGCGCGTCACGTGTCTCGGCCGTCGTCAGCCCATAGGTCGGTGGGGTCAACTTGATGGAGTCAACGACCCCGGCGTAGGCGCGCAGTCGGTCGCGGACCTCGTCGGGCGTGCCCGAGACGGTGAGCGCATCAACCATCGCGTCCGGCACCAGGCCACCGAGGTCCTGCGCCACTCGGCCCTGTTTCAGAGCCGCATTGCAGGCGGCCGCCTCGGCGCCGAACCCGTGGAAGTCGAAGAAGTCTCCGTAGGTCTTCACACTCGCGTAGAAGCCGACGATGCCTGCGGCCGCACGGCGGGCGGCACGACCATCAGCGTCGACCGAGCAGCAGGCCGAGACCACAAGGTCGACCTCCTTGCGATCCTTCGCTCCCCGGAGGAGTCCTTCGGCGACACAGTCCAGGACTTGGCCGCGGACGAAATCCAGCGAGCACAGCTCGTGGCTGATCCACCCATCGCCGATCTCGACAGCGAGCCGGGTCATTGCCGGACCCATGCCGGCCAGATAGACCGGGATCTCTTTGCGCTGCTGGTGATAGGGCCGCTGGTAGCCCCGGATCCGAAGGTGTTCGTACTCCCCCTCGACGATCATCGGCTCGCCGTCAGCGGCGTGGGCGACGACGTGCCGGACGATGGCGACGGTTTCCCGAAGGTGGCCGAGTGGCTTGCCCCACTGGGCGTTGTGCCAGTCCTCGTTCAGCCGCTGGACTCCGGTGCCGAGCCCGAGGATGAAACGACCTTCAGCCAGTTCGTCCAGGTCCATCGCCTCCAACGCGGTCACCATCGGTGAGCGCGTGAAAGCCAAGGCGATCGCAGTACCTACGCCGATCGTCGAGGTGCCCGTGGCCATCGCCGCTGCTGTCACTGTCGCGCTGCGATGCATCTCAGGGGCCCAGACGACCTGAGCGCCCGCGGACTCTGCCGCTCGAGCCGCCGCCACGAGCTCGGCCATGGTCTCGCCCCATGGGCCGTACGTCAGTCGTGGCACGCCCCCCTCATTCATGACGCAGCTCAGCTCGCATCCGGCGTCGCGTCCGCAGCGACCTCGGGAAGAGTGAGCGGACCGGCTTTGGCCTCCGGGAAGTACCCCTGGCCGATGCCGGAGTCGCGAGTCGGCACCATGACTGAACGGATCCACGACATGACCTGGTCGCCGTCTTGATTGAGGCCGCGGGTCTTCATCGTCAGGATCCCGACGTCGGGACGACTCGAAGATCGTCGGATCGCATGCACGATGGACTCTGCATAGACCGTGTCTCCGACGTAGACCGGGTGCGTCAGCCGCAGCTCGTCAATGCCTAGGTTGGCGACGGCGTTCTGGCTCATGTCGATCACCGACAGGCCAAGGACCAAAGCGATGGTCAGCCCGGAGTTGACGATGACCCGCCCGCCGGTGATCGGGTTCTGCTGGGCCAGGTCGGCGTTGAAGTGGTTCTGGTTGGTGTTGCAGGTCAGCAGCGTGAACCACGTGCAATCGGCCTCGCTGATGGTCCGGCCGAACGGGTGCTGGAAGACGTCGCCAACGGCGAAGTCCTCGAGGAATCGGCCCAGCTGAGCCTCGTGCACGGTCACGTCTGCCACCTCCATCGGGCCGCCCAGAAGCGTGAGCGGCGCTGTCAGCCTAAAGGTCTGAGGATTGCCTGGTCAACGCTTGCGTTCCGCTGGGCGTGTTGGCGTTCCACCCAATTAGCCTCTCGATCGCCTCACTCACGCCGGACGTAAGTCGGCCTGAGCCGATCCAGGTGCGCCGCCGCCGCAGACTCGGCACGCTCGGGGTCTCCGGCCTCGACCGCCTCCAGGATTCGTGCGTGGTCCTCGAACACCGCCCGCCAGTCCTGACCACCCATGAAGCCGCGCTCCATCACCGCGAAAATCGGGCGAGCCACCACGGTCAACAAAGGGTTGGCGCACGCCTCGAGCAGCACGGTATGGAAGGAGACGTTCGCGTGGTGCACGGCGTCGTCGCTGGCTTCGCCAGGGTCCACCAGGGTCGCCCGCAACGCGTCGAGTTGGCCGGCGTCGCGGCGACGCGCCGCAAGACCGGCGGCCGGAACCTCCAGCAGGTGTCGGACCTCCAGCAACTGCTCCACATCGAGGCCGTCCCCTCCGGCAAGGAGCCCCACGCTGGCCTCGAGGTAGTCGCCGATGTCGTCCACGCCTGGATGAACCACGAAGGACCCGCCCGATACTCCACGCGTGGTTGTCACGAGATTCTGTGACGAGAGAACGCGTAATGCTTCCCGGACTGTGCTCCGGGATACGCCGTACTGGGCCGACAGCTCGGGCTCCACCGGCAACCGATCGCCGGCCTGCAGCGCGCCGGACAGGATGCGACCGCGCAGCTCTTCGGCCAGCTCGGTGTAAGCCGGGCGGCGCGCTTCCTCGGTCACGGGACCAGAGCGTAGAACGGTCCGACGTTTCCGTGGGCCACGGACCGAACCTCGAGGTCGACCCCGCCGGGTGCGGTCGCATCCAGCCGCTCGCCGAGATCATCCGTGGTTCGAAGGCCGCCGACCAGCTCCTCGACTGCATCTAGATCAACGGTCGTGAAGACCGGCAGCAGCGCGCCTGCCTCGAGCGGCCGACCTGAGCGATGGCCGCCCTCGCCGAGACGTACGGCCGCTGCGTCGAAGGCGAGCAGTTCAAATCGAGGCGGACGGGCATCTTCGTGAGCCAGAACTGACATGCGCATGGACGTCGGGCGCGGAAGCTCCATGAACGTGGACACCTCAGGCGCCGTCAGCGGGAAGGTCGCTCGCAGCGCCAGCCCAGCCGGGCCGCTGAAGAAGGTGGTGGCCGCATCAAGGTCCTCGACTCCCCACACCACGCTGTGCAGCTGGGAGTGCAGCCGGTCGGGGTCGCTGTTGAGGGCGCTGGGAAGTCGGTGGTCGACCTCGACCAGCACCACGGGCAGCCCGTCGGGTCCGTGAATGAGCACCTGGCCAAGCGTCATCGGTCCAAAGGTGTAGGACACGGCCGGGCCTCGTGTGAATCCCGCTCCGTCCACGAGCTCGAGGGAGCGTGCCAGGTCGCTGGTGTAGAGGTCGAGGGCCTGTCCGCCCGTGGCGTACGGACCAACCCGGTCCGACCCCTTCTCGGCGAGTCGCACGAGAATCGCGCCAGGCTCGCCCGGGAGACCCACGAAAGTGCCTGCGGCAGTCGGAGACGCCAGACGTTCAAGCCCGAACGCCATCAGAAAGTCGATGGTCGCCTCAACGTCGGTCGCGCCGACTACCGCATGGTCAAAGGTCAGCATCGACGGCTTCGCTTCGACTCCAGGCATTCCCAAAGTGAAACAGCGTTCCGCTCTGCGGTCAACATCGCTTCCCCACGGAGGCCCTGCACGGCCGGAACGGGACGTCGCTCGCGGGCGTCTTAGGTGCGGATCGGACGGTCCAAGCCGCACAGAAGCGGGACGTGGGTGAAGATAGTCGGATGACCGAACCACACACAGCGACGCTCGACGACGTACGCGGCTCCGCGGGGCGCATCGCCAAGGCCGTCGAGGGGGTCATCGAGGGCAAGCCCGAGGTGGTCCGGCTCACGCTGACCGTTCTGCTCGCTGAAGGACACCTACTGATCGAGGACGTCCCCGGGGTCGGCAAGACGATGCTCGCGAAGGCGCTCGCGCGCTCCATCGACTGCAGCGTGAAGCGCATCCAGTTCACCCCTGACTTGCTGCCCTCCGACGTCACCGGCGTCAGCGTCTTCAACCAGGACACCCGCGACTTCGAGTTCAAGCCCGGCGCCGTCTTCGCGAACATCGTGGTCGGGGACGAGATCAACCGGGCCTCGCCGAAGACCCAGAGCGCCTTGCTGGAGTGCATGGAAGAACGCCAGGTCACCGTGGACGGGACGACCTACCCACTAGCTCCTCCCTTCATGGTCATGGCGACCCAGAACCCCGTCGAGATGGAGGGCACCTACCCGCTGCCCGAGGCCCAGCGCGACCGGTTCATGGCGCGAGTATCCATGGGCTACCCGGACCCGATTGCCGAGTTGGCCATGCTCGACCTGCATGGTGGCGGCGAAGTATTGCTGGACGTCACGCCCGTGACCGATGCAGCTGAGATCGCCCAGTTGGTGCACGCCGTCCGAGGGGTCCACGTCTCCGATGGCGTCCGGCGCTACGTCATCGACCTGGTCGGCGCGACCCGTCGCTCACCCGACCTCCGGCTTGGAGCTTCGCCCCGCTCGGCTCTTCACCTCGTCCGGGCGGCGCGCGCATCGGCCGCCCTTGACGACCGGGATTACGTCACTCCCGACGACATCCAACGGCTGGCCGTCCCGGTTCTCGCCCATCGGTTGCTGCTCACGGCGGAAGCTCAGATCGCCAGGCGTGGAGCCGAAACCATCGTCAACGACCTGCTTCGTCAGGTCGCCGTACCCGACCTGGTTGACGGGCGCTGAACACACGATGCGCGAGGCCCTGGCTGGACTGACCACTCGTGGTCGGTGCTTCCTCGCGGCCGGCATCGCTGCGTCCCTCACCTCGCTGATTCTAGGCCAGGGTGACTTGCTCCGCGTCGCCGTGCTGCTTGCAGCCCTCCCATTGGTCAGTGCAGCCCTGGTCTCGCGCACGCGCTATCGGTTGGCCTGCACGCGCCGGCTTGCTCCGGGACGGGTGGCAGCCGGCGACGAGACGCGGGTGATCCTCCGGTTTGAGAACGTCTCGCGGCTCCCCACCGGATTGTTGCTCCTTGAAGATCGGTTGCCTTACGTCCTGGGGTCACGGCCGAGATTCATGCTCGACCGGGTTGAGCCCCGGGGGTCTCGCACGGTCGACTATCCGGTGCGCGCCGAGGTCCGAGGGCGCTATGTCGTCGGTCCGCTCACGATCCGACTCACCGACCCCTTCGGCATGTGCGAGCTCGTCCGTGCCTTCGCCGCGCGCGACACCCTAGTGGTGACCCCTGTCGTTCAACATCTGCCATCCGTGGCGCTCGGCGGGGACTGGGCAGGGTCAGGCGACAGCCGTTCGCGCTCGGTGGCCGCCGCCGGAGAAGACGATGTGGCAACCCGGGAGTACCGGCACGGGGACGACCTGCGCCGCGTGCACTGGCGGTCCACCGCTCGCTTCGGCGAGCTCATGGTCCGCCGCGAGGAGCAACCGTGGGAGTCTCACTGCACCCTTCTCTTGGATACTCGAGCCAGCTCGCACCGTGGTGATGGCCCGGCTTCTTCCTTCGAGTGGGCCGTGTCAGCAACCGCCTCCATCGGGGCTTACGCCGGCCGGGCGGGTTACACCGTCGACCTGGTGACCGACGCCGGGGCCTACGTCGCGGGAAGCGGGTTCGGGTCGGAAGACGGAATCGGTGGCCAACAGGCCGCGCTCCTCGACGCGCTGGCTGCCGTCGAGCCGACTGGCGCCGTGGTGCTCCGTCCCGCGGGACGCGTCCGGCTGGGAACGACCGACGGGCTCCTGGTCGCGATCCTCGGAGCGACCACAGTGGACGAGGCGCAGGAATTGGTCCGCGCCCACCATCGCGGAGGATCCTCGATCGCGGTCCTGCTGGACGTCGCGACGTGGCGTTCGGCCAAGACTTCACGCGCTGTGCTCGACCCCGACCCCGACGCCGTTGCAGCCGTGCTGCGTGGTGCAGGGTGGCGTGTCGTCCAAGCGCGCAGCGGTGAGCAACTCCCCGATCTTTGGCCAGCCGCAGCAAAGGGCAGCCAGCTCACCTTCGCCGCGCGAGGGGGGCTCTCATGACGGGGCTCCCGCGACTCACGGTGACCGCCGCGGTTGCCGTCCTGCTCACGGCCCTTTCGCTCCAACCAACTCTGCAGAATGGCAGTTGGCTGGTGCCCACCGTCCTGTGCGTTTCTGTGGTCGCCGGCGTCGGCTACCTCGCTCGCCGGCTACACACTCCTCGACTCCTCGTGCCGGTTCTCGAGGTGGCAGCCCTGGGCGTCGTCCTCGTGCTGCGTTTCACTCAGGACGTCGCTGTGTGGGGTGTGCTGCCCGGCCGCGACGTCCTGCTCGCAACTCAAGCCCTCCTCGATGAGGCCTTCAGCACCATCACGTCCTACTCCTCACCTGCCCCAGTCACCCCGGGAATGGTTTTTCTGCTCGCTCTGTCGGTGGCGCTCATCGCGGTAGTCGTCGACACGGTCGCAGTGACGTACCGCTCGCCGGCCCTTGCCGGCCTGCCGCTGCTCGTCCTCTACGCGGTTCCGGTTTCAGTCGTGTCCAACGGGGTCTCCTGGATCTACTTCGGGATCGCCTCGGCCGGCTGGCTGGCGCTCCTGCTGGCGGACGGACGCGAGCGCTTGGGAGGCTGGGGCCGGCGCCTCGGGACTCGGGCCTACGTGGGAGACCCCACCGCGGGCGGCATGCCGGCGATTGCGGAGCCGCTGGGTGCCGTCGGCCGTCGGATCGGTGTGGCTTCGGTCGCTCTTGCTGTTCTGATTCCCGCCATCGTTCCCGGGCTCAGTGAGGCCGTCTTCGGAAACGGCGTCTCCGATGGCACCGGAAAAGGCAGCAGCAAGACCGTGAACACCGTCAATCCCTACGTATCCCTCGGATCTGACCTCAACCGGCCGAACGACAGTGTCGTGTTGACCTACACGACATCAACCGACACACCCGACTACCTCAGGTTGGTCACTCTCGACACCTTCGACGGCACCAACTGGCTGCCGTCGAACCTCGAGTCGTCCGGGAGGGTGGCAGACGGCGCCTTACCGAGTCCACCCGGCTTGAGTGACTCGACTCCCCGCGAGGAGATCACGACTCAAGTCAAAACCGTGGAACTGACCGAGAGCACCTGGCTGCCGGCGCCCTACCCCATCAGTGCCGTGACCGTTGAAGGCGACAGCGCCAACGACTGGGTCTGGGATTCGTCGAACCGGGTGGTCTGGTCGCCCGAGGGCAGCGAACCGGCACTCCAGTACTCCGTACAGAGCCTGGCGGTGAATCCCACCCGCGGTCAGCTGCGCACTCAGGAGTCCCTCGACCTAAACTTCGTCTCCGCCTACACCTCGCTGCCGCTCACAATCCCCGACGTCGTGCGCGAGACCGCCAAGGAGGTCGCCGGAAACGCGATCAGCCCCTACCAGAAGGCCGTCGCCCTGCAGAACTGGTTCCAGGATCCGAAGCAGTTCCGCTACGACACCTCCTCGCCAGCAACCAAGCGCGATCCCCTCGAGGCATTCCTCACCAGTCGACGGGGGTTCTGCCAGCAATTCGCCGGGACTTTCGCGGTGATGGCTCGGAGCTTGCAGCTCCCGACTCGGGTGGTCGTGGGCTTCGTGCCAGGCGATCGCACGCAAGACGGCACGTGGACGGTCTCCTGGCACGACACTCACGCCTGGCCCGAGGTGTACTTCGAAGGCGCCGGATGGGTTCGGTTCGAACCAACGCCGCGAACCGGCGCCGGGCTCTTGATCCCAGCCTGGACCATCCCGCAAACAGAGTCCCCGGGCGGCGAACGACCCGAGATCAATGAGAATGAGACTCCGGGAGCCCAGCCGTCCACCGGAGCAAGCGAACTGCCGCGTGGCGTCGCACCTGATGAGCGAGACCGCGACAAGCTCGCCCTCGAGGCTGCCCAGGCGAACCAGTTCCCTTGGGCGTGGGTGCTGGTCCCCCTTGGCATCCTGATCCTGCTCCTCTTGCCCTGGGCCGTCCGAATCGGGCAGCGCCGCCGGCGACTGACCGAGGCCGGCGGGGCTGATCCGCGGGTTGCGGCCGCGGCCGCCTGGACCGAGTTGGCGGCGACCTGCGCGGACCTCGATCTGGCCTGGCCTAGGTCTCGCACACCTCGCCAGGTGACGGCCGCTCTGATCGCAGACCGCTCGCTGGCAGCCACTCCCGCCGATGCCCTGCGACGGCTGGGACTCGCCACCGAACGCGCCCGCTACTCCCTGAACCCGGCGCCGGTGCTCGGACTCGCCGACGACGTTGAGGTGGCCCGATCCGGGCTCAGGGCGACCGCGACCAAGCAGCAGCGGATCCGCGCCTCTGTAGCACCGGTGTCCCTGCTCAGCCGACTGAGCAATGCCGCAGCGGACACCCTCGACTGGGTCGACGCGGCCCCGCGGCGAGCCAGCAGAGCCCTGCGCCCGCGTCGAACGCGAAAGCCAAGCCCCGATCGCGCAAAGACCTCAGCCTGAGGGAAGTTCTCCTGCCTGCCGGGACTCGACCTGCCGGGACTCGATCTGACTAGGAGTCGTTGCCCTCGCGACGTCGACGCCAGCGGTCCTCGAAGCGGTCCATCATCCCCGACGTCTTGGCCGGCTTCTTGCTGCGTGTGCGGCCGGGGTCTGATGTGGCTCCGCCAACTCCAGACGTCGCCGGAGTGCTGCCGCTACGCCATCCGCTGGCAATCCACCAGGCAGACGCGAGCATCACCAGAAAACCTGCTACCCCAAGCGCCCAGCCGATAGTGACGCCGGCGAGCAGCAAGCCAAGACCGACGATGAGGCCAAGAGTTCCCACGATCACGCGGCGTTGCTGATGGGCCCGAAGGTCGGCACCGCGCAGCGTCGAGGCGAGCTTGGGGTCCTCGGCATAGAGGGCCCGCTCCATCTGCTCGAGCAGTCGCTGCTCGTGCTCGGAGAGGGGCACAGTTCCTCCTTGGCTCGCGTCGGAGCGGATCCGGTGCTTTACAGCATAAGCAGGCATCGGCGTGGGCGAAAGCCGACCTGAGGATTGTTCATCGTTCGGTGAGTCTTGTGAGCCCGGAAATCCGGTCAAAACAGACCTGCTGCCTCACAGGCTGTGCGGCTGGCTGGGGTCTCCGCTCCCCCGCGGGTCAGGTTGTCCACGGACCAATGACCCCGGCCGGACGGCGCCAGATCCGAATCTTCTCGCCGCAGTGTCTACCGCGAGCTCAGCCTCACGCCAGCCACGATCAGGAGCGTCGAGGAGTAGTTGTTGAGTCCGGGTTTCGACATCGATGAGCCCCTCGACGCGTACCCCGACCAGCCGGATTCGGGCCCGCTGGAGTCCCAAAGCGTCATAGAGCGATCGCGAGATGGCGTAGAGCTCCTGACCCACGTCGGTGGCCTCGCGCAACGTCCGCGACCGAGTGATGGTCGTGAAGTCCGCGAAGCGCACCTTCAGCGCGACCGTGCGTCCGGCGTAGCCGCCGGTGCGAAGCCGGGACGCGACTCGTTCGGAGAGCCGGAGCAACTCCCGGTGGATGATCACCGGGTCGTCGATGTCCGTGGCGAAGGTTTCCTCCGCCCCGATGCTCTTGTCGGGCTCCTGGGCGACCACGCGGCGCTCGTCGCGACCCCAGGCCAATGCGGCCAGGTGCGAGCCAGCCGCCCGGCCGAGCGCGCGCTCGAGTGTGGACTGAGGGGTGCGAGCGAGATCCCCGACGGTGCGCAACCCGAGCCGGGTGAGCTTTTCTTCGGTGGCCTCCCCCACGCCCCACAGAGCCGAGACCGGCAGCGGGTGCAAGAAGGTGATGACGCCGTCGCGCGGCACCACGAGGAGCCCATCAGGCTTGGCCCTCGTGGTGGCCAGCTTGGCCACGAACTTGGAGCTAGCAATACCGACCGAGCAGGTCACTCCCTGCTCGTCGGCGACTCGAGCCCGGATCGTCTCGCCGATGACCGTGGGGCGGCCGAGTCGACGTACGGCTCCGGAGACGTCGAGGAAGGCCTCGTCCAGAGACAACGGCTCGACGAGGGGGGTGACCTCGCGGAACACCTCCATGACCGCCGCCGACACCGCGGCGTAGCGCTCGGGCTGTGGCTCGAGAATGGTCGCCTCTGGGCACATCCGACGAGCTCGTGTCATCGGCATTGCGGAGTGGATGCCGGCGCGTCGGGCTTCGTAGGTCGCTGAGAGCACGACCCCACGGGTGCCGCCGCCACCGACGATGACGGGGGTGCCGCGCAGCTCAGGATGATCGAGCAAGGACACCGAGGCATAGAAGGCATCCATGTCGACGTGCAGGACCGTGCACCCGGTGTCGTCGGCGGGCGGACCGTCGGGTGCCCCAGGTCGGTCCAGCTGTTGCTTGCGGCTCATCGCGGCCAGCGTCCCACGCCGTACCCCCGTTCCCAGCGTCCGACCAACGGTGGCGTATAGCCCGCAGTTGGTCGGACGCAATGGATGGGC
>JANPBY010000128.1:0-2306 GCA_031430645.1 Actinomycetes bacterium | reverse complement strand
CCCAGCCGGTCCCGCCCGCCGGCCTCGGGGAAGGCGAGTTGGGGTCCGTGTCATACGAACGGGTGACAAGGCGTCATCCATTTGGCCCATGTCTGTTTCGCAACTACTCTCGTTCCCGAGGGTGCGGTCAAGATCGATGGCCGCGCGGTCGATAACCGGTCCAGGTCGCCTCTTCCCGCGACCTTCGACACACCCGAAGGACTCCCGAATGCGCTCCGCTCGCTTGGTTTCGCTCGCCGTGGTCGTCGGCTTCTCTGCGACGATGCTCGCGACCTCGACCTCGGAGGCAGCCACGCAGGTTGCTTGGGAGACCGGCACCGTGAGGGACGTCATCGATGGCGACACGGTCTGGGTGGACATCGCGGGGGACGGAACCTCCAGCACCAAATCCGTCCGCCTCCTCGGGATCCAAGCCATGGAGGCCTACCACCCGAGCATCCAGAACTCAGTCGACGAGTGCCACGCAGCAGCTCCACGGGAAGAGCTCGATAGGCTAGTTCTGGGCAAGCAGGTCCGGTTGTACTCGGTGAAAAAGAGCAGCACCAGCCTCGGCCGGCTGCTGCGCTCGGTCTACGTACAGCAGGGCAGCACCTGGGTCGATGTTCAGCGGATTCTTCTGCAAAAGTCGATGGTGCTGCCTGTGCTCTCCACCACAGAGTCCGTTCATAACACCGACTACATGAAGGTCGCGCAGCTGGCCGCGCAGTCGGGGACCGGGTTGTGGAACCCGACGTCGTGTGGTTCCGGACCGAGCCAGGACATCTCCCTCAAGCTCATCGTTCACTACGACGCGCAGAGCGACGACAGCACCAACGTCAACGACGAGTGGGTCAGCATTCAGAACCCCGGCACCCGGACCATTTCTTTGAAGGACTGGTTCCTGCGCGACTCGAGCCTGACCTTCTTCTACTTCCCCTCAGACACGACGGTTGCTCCAGGGCAGCGCGTCACGATGCGCGTGGGCAAGGGGACGAATTCGGCGGCCACCAAGTACTGGGGCCAGAGTTCGCCCGTCTTCGACAACGCGGGTGACGGCGCCTACCTGTTCGACCCCAACGGCGACCTGCGCACCTGGATGATGTACCCGTGCCTGGTTTCGTGCACCGATCCTGAGCAGGGCAACCTGGAGATCTCATCGGTGAGGTACGACGCAACCGGAGTCGACGACGACAACGTCAACGGGGAGTACCTGCGTGTCCACAACATCAGCGACCACCGGATCCACATGCGCCCCTACCAGATCCGCTCATTGCCGTACTCCTTCACATTCAGCATCAACCAGTGGATCGAACCGAATCAGTACCTGAAGCTGCACGTGGGCAAGGGCACGCCTACCACCACGTCGTTGTACTGGGGCAAGACAGCTGCGATCCTCGGCAACTCCGGCGACAAGGTCGAGCTCATCACCTACGACGACATCGAACTGGCCTGTAGGGCATGGGGCACCGTCAGCTGTTGATCTGAGGGGCCTAGGCCCAGGTTCACGCAGATGAGACGCCGTTGCGGCTACCGTTGACGGGCAAGGCGCTGATGTCAGCCCACACGCTGTGAGCGGACGCATGTGATCCCGGCAACATCTGTCCCTGTGATGAACCGCGCGGCCGATCCGTGCGTCTGTCCTACTAGAGGCCCGCACCGGCGGCGCCTGATCAATCCCCAGTGCGACGACGAGTGAGGACCTCCACGCCGTGAGCGAGCCGCTCCCGCCCGAGCTCGATCCTCGCGGGCCTGGGTCGCGCCGAGGTGCGCGTAGCCCCCATCGACGCCTCGGCCTGGTCGCGGTCGGTGTCTGCTCAGCCCTCGTGCTGGTCGCAAGCGGCGGCGGCTTCTTCGCCCTGGCCTCACTCGACGCCAGGCTCCAGCGCGCGGACGTAGGCCTCTCAGGCGTCTCCAGCAGCATCACTGACGAAGCACAGACGATCTTGCTCGTTGGTTCTGACAACCGTGAAGGATTGACGAAGAAGGAAATCAAAAATCTCCACGTGGGGGGAGGGACGTCTGAGAACGGTGCCGGCCGGCGTTCCGACACCATGATCCTGATGCACCTGTCGAAGGAGCGCGACCAGGTGACGATGGTCAGCCTTCCTCGGGACTCCTACGTCAAGATTCCGAGTTGGACCGACAGCGCGGGCAAGAATCACGCTGCGTCCAACAACAAGCTCAACGCGGCCTACGCTTTCGGCGGTCCGAAGCTCACGATCAAAACCATCGAGGCCAACACCGGCGTGACCATTGATCACTACGTCGAGGTCGACTTCCAGGGATTCGTCTCGATGGTCGACGCCCTCGGCGGAGTCGACGTCTGC
>JANPBY010000127.1:0-8468 GCA_031430645.1 Actinomycetes bacterium | reverse complement strand
TCCCTAGCACCCCGGACCACCCCACACCCCCGCCCGCCGGGCCCCCGGCGGACGAGACCCGACCCGAAGGAGAACCGCCCATGGCCACCGAACAGGAAATCCTGTCCGGCCTCGCCGAGATCGTGAACGAGGTTGCCGGCGTGCCTGCGGCCGACGTCCAGCTCGACAAGTCCTTCATCGACGACCTGGACATCGACTCGCTGTCGATGGTCGAGGTCGTCGTTGCCGCTGAGGAGAAGTTCGACGTCAAGATCCCCGACGACGACGTCAAGGACCTCAGCACCGTCGGTGACGCAGTCCGCTACATCGCCAAGGCCGGCGCCTGACATGACCACCAGCTCTCACGGTCGCCGTACGGTCGTTGTCACCGGGCTCGGCGCGACCACGCCGGTCGGCGGCACGGTCGCGACGACGTGGGAGGGCCTGCTCGCCGGACGATCCGGCGCTCGGCTGCTCGACGAGGACTGGGCCGACGGGTTGCCGGTGCGGATCGCCGCAACGGCAGCCGTCGATCCCAGCGAAGTCATGGACCGCGTCGAGGCCCGCAAGCTCGATCGCACCGAGCAGTTCGCACTGATCGCGGCACGTGAGGCTTGGTCCGACGCCGGCTCCCCCGACGTCGACCCGCTGCGCCTTGGCGTAGCGGTCGGCACGGGCATCGGGGGTGCCCACAGCCTGATCGGTCAGTGGGACGTCCTGCGCGAAAAGGGCGCCCGACGAGTCTCCCCGCACACCATCCCGATGCTCATGCCCAATGGACCGGCCGCCTACGTCGGGCTCGAGTTTGGAGCCAAGGCCGGCGTTCACACACCGGTATCCGCGTGCGCATCAGGCGCAGAGGCCGTGGCGTACGGCGCCGAGATGATCCGCAACGGTCGCGCCGACATCGTGGTCGTTGGCGGTACCGAAGCCTGCATCCACCCGCTTCCCCTGGCGGCGTTCGCCCAGATGATGGCCTTGTCCAAGCGCGAGGACGAGCCGCAACGCGCGTCACGTCCCTATGACAAGGGCCGCGACGGCTTCGTCTTCGGTGAGGGCGCCGGGATCATGGTCATCGAATCCGCCGAGCACGCCGCCGCGCGCGGTGCGAGGGTCTATGCCGAAGTGTCCGGCTACGGGCTGACGTCGGACGCTCATCACATCGCCCAACCCGATCCGGTCGGCGCTGGGGCTACCCGCGCCATGCTGGCCGCCATCGCTGACGCCGGCATCGAACCTGCCGACCTGGCCCACCTCAACGCCCACGCGACGTCGACGCCGCAAGGGGACGTCGCGGAAGCGGCCGCGATCAGGGCGGCACTCGGAACCGACGCCGACCATGTCGCCATCTCGGCCACGAAATCCATGACCGGCCACTTGCTCGGCGCCTCCGGCGCCGTCGAATCGGTCGCCACGGTCCTCGCGTTGCACCACAGGTTGGCCCCACCGACGACCAATCTCGACGACCCGGATGACGCAATCGACCTGGACATCGTCCGCGCAGAGCCCCGGGCGCTTCCGGCGGGCGACCTCGCTGCCCTCAACAACTCCTTCGGTTTCGGTGGCCACAACGTGGCCCTCGTGTTCAGGAGCGTCTCGTGAGCGTCCTCGACAGTCGGCCAGGCATCGACCTCGACCCCCGACACCCGAGGGTCCGCATGGAAGCTTTGTTTGACCCAGGTTCGTTCACCGCGATCACTGCCGAAGACGACAGCGGCATGCTCGCGGGGGCCGGCCGCATCGACGGCGCCCTGGCCACGGCGTTCTGCTCCGACCCTCTCGTCCAAGGCGGAGCCATGGGCACCGCCGGCTGCAAGGTCGTCCTCGCTGCCTACGCCCGCGCATTGGCCGATGGCGTCCCCATCGTCGGCATCTGGCACTCAGGCGGTGCGCGGCTGCGAGAAGGGGTCGCCTCGTTGCACGCCGTCGGTGAGATCTTCGCGATCATGACGCGAGCGTCCGGGGTCATCCCGCAGATCTCAGTAGTCCTCGGCGCCGCGGCCGGCGGTGCGGCGTACGGCCCCGCACTCACCGACATCGTGATCCTCGGCCCCGAGGGTCGGGTCTTCGTGACCGGCCCCGATGTCGTTCGTTCAGTCACGGGCGAGGACGTCGACATGCTCCGCCTCGGCGGACCGGAGACGCACGGCCGGCGTTCGGGGGTCGTGCACATCGTCGCTGACAGCGAACGCTCTGCCCTGGACGAGGCCCGCCGCATCACCACGCTCCTCGGCTCCCAGGGTGAGTTCGGTCCGGTCGAGGACGTCGATCTCGCTGGACTGCTGCCCGAGTCGACCAAACGTGCCTATGACGTCCACCCACTGGTCGAGGGCATGCTGGACTCAGGCTCCGGCCTCGAACTGCACCCCCGTTGGGCGCCCAACATCACCACGACACTGGGCCGGCTCGGCGGCCGTACAGTCGGGCTGATCGCCAACAACCCGCTGCGGCTCGGCGGCTGCTTGGACTCATCCTCAGCCGAGAAAGCCGCACGGTTCGTGCGGATGTGCGACGCCTTCGGAGTACCGATCGTCGTCCTGGTCGACGTTCCTGGCTATCTGCCCGGCGTCGGTCAGGAGTGGGACGGCGTCGTGCGCCGAGGAGCCAAGTTGCTCCATGCCTTCGCCGAGTGCGTGGTGCCCCGGGTGTCGGTGATCACCCGCAAGGCCTATGGCGGCGCCTACATCGCCATGAACTCTCGCGCCCTCGGCGCCACCCGCGTCTTCGCGTGGCCAGATGCCAAGGTCGCGGTGATGGGCTCAGTCGCCGCCGTACGCGTGCTCCACCGACGTCGCCTGGCGGAAGTGCCTGACGAGCTGCGCGCTCAGCTCGAGCTGGAGCTTGCCGAGGAGCACGAACTGCTCGCCGGTGGGCTCGACAAGGCCACTGCTCTGGGATTCGTCGACGAGATCATCACTCCAGAGCTCACCCGGAGTGCGGTAGCCCGAGCGATCTCGAGCTCACCCGCCGTCAGGGGACGCCACGGCAACATCCCGCTCTGAGGATTCACCGACCGGGAGCACCACGTCGGTCTGCCAGCGGGTGATCAAGGCGAGAACAGGCGCTGCCATCATCGCGCCAAAGATCCCGGCAACCAAGCTGCCGAGCAAGGTGAAGAGGAACACGCCAAGGGGCGAGACCTTCATCGTGGCGCCGAAGGCAAACGGCTGAACCGCACTCTGCAGCCCCAGGTTCACCACGAGGACCGCAACGAGCATGATCACACCGTCCTGGGTGCCCCCAGACCCCAGCGCCATCACCACGGCGAAGGCACCGCCGATCCAAGCCCCGACGTAGGGGATGTAGGACGAGACGAACAGCACGACGAAGATGGCGCCAGCTGCCTGAACGTCCAGGGCCAAGGCCACGATCCAAATCGGGAAGGCGTTGACACAGGCCAGAATCGTGCAGCCCTTGTAGTAGTCGAAGATGGTCTGACCGGCCGTCTGGAAGAGTCGGTCGGCTTGCTCGGGTGGCCACGGCAGCAGCCGCGCCATCCACCCCTGGGTTTCCCTAGGGTTGAGCAAGACCAGGAAGAACACCATGGTGGATATGAAGAGACCGAAGAACAGGGAGACCATGGAGCCGATACTGGAGACCAGAAATCCCGTCAGCCCCTCCAGTCCTGTCACGATGCTGGTCGCGCTCTCCCCAGCACCCTCAGTGGCCTCGGTGACACTGCTCCCGCTGGCCAGTCCGAGTGCCGCCTGCAACTGGGCGATGCCAGCCTGAATCGAAGCCTCGATCGCGGGGATCTGCTCAGCAACCCCTTTGGTGAAGACGACTGCGAGGCCGACCATCGCCCCGGCGCAGATCAGGAGCACCGCGCCCACGGCCAACCCACGGGGCATGTGCTTGTCGAGCCAGTTCGCGATCGGCAGCGTCATCACGGCCAACACGAGCGCGGCGCCGACCGGCACGATGATCCCACTGAGGGCTCGATAGCCGATCAGGATCGCCATCACGCCGAGAAACACTCCGACCAGCGCCCAACCCATCGCGCCAAGCAGGCGCAGCGGACCGGGCACACTCATCGCGCCCACCTGGCTCTGACTGTCGTCGACCACGAGCTACCACCTGTCCTCAGTTGATCAGCCAACCTGATGGAGCCAACGGACCGGCGCACCCTCGCCCGCCCACCGGAAAGTCTCCAGCTCGTCGTCCCACGGCTTGCCGAGCAGCCGATCGATCTCCTCGGCCAGGTCTCCACCCTCACGGGCCACACGTTCCACCGTCGCGCGCAACCGATCCTCGGGGATGACCAGGTCCCCGTGCACCCCGGCGACGGCGTGAAAAATGCCCAACTCGGGAGTGCTGCTGAAACGCGCCCCCTCGGTATGGGAGGTCGGCTCTTCGGTGACCTCGAACCTCAGGTGCACCCACCCGCGCAACGCTGAGGCCACCGAGGCAGCCGTACCCGGCTGACCGAGCCAGGACAACTCAGACCGAAAAGCCCCCGGCGCTGCGGGCTGGCTTGTCCAGTCGAGACTGACGCGCTGGCCGAGCACACCGGTCAGCGCCCACTCGACATGCGGGCACAGCGCTGAAGGAGCGGAGTGGACGTATACGACGCCACGAGTCGTCACGGAGGTGCCTCCTAAGGCTTCGCCGAGGTTCGGCTTCCCCACCAACCTCGAGCGCCTCGTTGGACGACCGTGCATGCCACCTTGGCGACACCCAGATGATTCTGCCCCATGCGCGTTCGGGAAGCCAGCACCGACGGGCGCTAGTGCCGAATGGCAAGGTTCGCGGGGGTTGTTGTCCTTGGCGGCACTTCCGAAAGTCCTCCACGGTCAGAAGTCTGGCTCCACGGCGACCGGCGCTGGCACCAGACGAGGGGACCGATGACCGCCCAAGGGTTTCTCGCGCGAGAGTTCCACGAAGACGACCTCGAGGCCGTTGTTCACCTGTGGGACGAGACCAAGGACCAGCAGCCTTCGGTCTTCAGCCTGGCGGAGTGCGTGACCGCGTTGACCGACAACCAGCCGGCGGTCGTAGCGGTCAGCGACGGAAAACTCATTGGGGCGGCGCTGGCCTCGACGCACGGTGAGCGCGCCTGGGTGATGCGGATCTCTGTGCACCCCACGCGCCGAGGTGAGGGCATCCCGAGCACTCTGCTCGAACACCTGGAGCGACTCTTGGTCGAGCAGCACACCCGTCGAATCGCCTATGTGCTGCCGCACGAGGAGCTCGTCGCCAACGGGCTGGCCGCGGCTGGCTACCGACGACAAGATGCGGTCGCCTACTACGAGAAGCGCGAAGGCCTCGGCCCCAGGGAAGCAGCCGTGCTCGCCCAGCTCGGCGGACGGATCCTGCCAGGAGACCTGTGGCGCAAATTAGCCGGGATGCGCGAGGAGAAGCTGCTCATCGAGAACCGGGTGATCGCCCCGCTTGCGAACGCCGAAGTTGCCCGTGATCACGGAGTCCAGCCGCCACACGGGCTGATGCTGTTCGGCCCCCCAGGAACCGGCAAGACGTCCTTCGCCCGCGCGATCGCTTCGCGGCTGGGGTGGCCCTTCGTCGAGATCTTCCCCTCACGACTCGCGGCACGCGAGGGTGGGCTGGCCCAAGCGCTTCGGGACACCTTCGGTCAGATCGCCACACTCGAGCAGGTCGTCGTGTTTATCGATGAGGTCGAGGAGATCGCACCGCGGCGTTTTGCAGACCGTGAGCGAACCGAGGCCCACGGAGTGGTCAACGAGATGCTCAAGATCATCCCTAGTTTCAGGGAGCGAGACCGGCGGCTCTTGGTGTGTGCCACCAACTCCATCGCGAGTCTCGACCCAGCCTTCCTTCGTCCCGGTCGCTTCGACTACGTCGTCCCGATCGGTCCTCCAGACGCCGAGGCCCGAACCGCGATGTGGCAGTCGCATATCGAACGCTCCGGACGCGAGGACATCACCGTCGATAAGCTCGTGCGGAAGAGCGAGACGTTTACGCCCGCTGATGTCGACCATGCGGCGAGAGCCGCCGCCCAGAGCGCGTTCGAACGTGAGGTTGTCCACGGCGAGCGCCCCGACGAGCGTGGCGCCAGTGAGGCGGACTACCTCGCCGCGATCGAAGGCATTCGGCCGACGCTGACCGCCGAGGCCGTCGCGTCCTTCCACGAGGACATCGCCGTGGCTGCCCGCCTGTGAGGACCCGAGGTCCAGCGCTCAGTGGAGGAGGTAGCGCGCGTTCAGGGGAATTTCGTTGGTGGGCTCGGACGTCAGCGGACGACCGTCGAGCCAGACCGAACCATCTCTAGGCTCGACACTGACGGCGGGCACTGTGGAGTTCCAGAGCATGGAGCTTCGTCGAACCGCACGGGTTCCTGACACCGCGACGAAACGCCGCCGGCTGCCCAGCTGGTCTTTGAGACCGGCATCCAGGGCTGCCTGCGAGACAAACGTCGTCCCTACCGTCGCGGGCGCCGATCCCATGGCTGCCCAATGCCCAGTCGAGAGAACGGGTTGGCAGTTCTCGATGGAGGCGTTGCCCTCACCGACCGCACCCCAGGCGAAGTGTCCGGCCTTCAGCACCAGGACGGGCTTGACCCCGAAGCCCGACGGGGCCCACAGCACGATGTCGGCCTGCCGGCCCGGCAGCAACGACCCGACCTCATCGCTGATCCCGTGCACGAGTGCAGGTTCAGCGGTGATCTTGGCGAGGTAGCGAAGCACGCGATCGTTGTCCGTGGGAATCCCGCCACCCACCTCGACCCGTTCACGTCCAGCTGCTCCAACAGTCATGCCGGGAGGGGCGGCAAAGGAAGAGCCTTCCTCTGAGGCTCGCCACGCCTTCATCTGATGAGCCAGCTGGAACGTCCGGCGCACCGTCTCGCCAATGCGACCCATGCCTTGGGAGTCGCTGTTGACGATGGAGATTGCACCGAGCTCGTGCAGAGGTCCTTCGGCAGCCATCGTCGTGGGACGAACCCGCTCGTCGGCCGCTTCACGATCAGCTTCGACCGACGGGTTCCCTCCGTGTACGGCCAGGATCATCTCGCGGTGCTCGCGCGCGGTCGCGGAGCCGTACGGCAGGGTCGGTGTGGTCGAGGAACAGATGATGTTGGGTTCGGCCACCAGGCCCATCACGTCCGGGATGTGGCCTCCCCCGGCACCCTCTACGTGGTAGGCGTGCACCGCGCGACCAGCAATCGCCGCAACCGTGTCCGACAACTCGGCCGACTCATTGAGCGAGTCGGTGTGCATGCTGACCGCGATGTCGTGGGCCTCGGCCTGCTGGAGCGTCGAGTCGATGACTTCGGGGTAGGAGCCCCAGTCCTCGTGGATCTTGAGTCCGACCGCGCCCGCCTGGATGACGCGCTCGGCGGCTCCTGCGACATCGGTCCGCGAACTGGCCTGCAGGCCAATGTTGATCGGCAGGTTCTCGAAGGCCCGGAGGGTGATCCCCATGGCCATCGGCGGCTCCTCGAAACCAGCCGTGATGAGGGTGGTCACCCCCGCCGACAGCGCTGCAGGGATGAGCTTGGGCGTGATCAGGTGAACGTGGCTGTCGACGGCTCCGGCGGTGGCAATGAGGCCATAGCCCATGATCGGCAAGGTGTTTGGGCCGATGATCATGTCGATGCCTGATGTGAGATCCGGGCTGCCTGCTCGGCCGATCCCGACGATTCGGCCGTCCTTGATGCCGATGTTGGTCTTGACCACGCCGTGGTACGGATCAACCACCAGAACGCCGGCAACCACGACATCCAGCTCACTGTCGGCCGTGGCCCGGTCGGACTGGGTCATCCGGGACCGAATGTTCTTGCCGTAGCCCCACAGGGGTTCGTCGCCGTATCCGACGTGGTCGTCTTCGACGGTCAACCAGAGATCGGTGTCAGCCAGGCGCACCTGGTCGCCGGTGGTCGGCCCGTAGCGGTCGGCGTACTCCTCGCGGGACATGGTGATCGCCATCAGACAACAGTCCCCAAGCGCCCCGCGTTGCTGCCTGGGGCGATCCGGACAAGTCGGACGGTGCGCGTCTGCCCCGGCGCCCAACGCAGCGTGTCACCTGCCGGGATGTCGAGGCGGCTGCCCTCGGCGACCGCTCGGTCGAACACCAGCCGGGCTTGAACCTGGTCGAAGGGGAAGTGCGAGGAGATCCGCACCGGGTGGTCAGATGAGTTGTGGACCTCGAGCTCCTTTGACACCAACCCTGCGTTGAGGATGAGCACGCCCTCACCGACTCGGATGGCTCCCGGCTCGGGGGCCTCATCTGATGGCGCGTCGCCGACCGGGTTGGACCGGCCGAGGTCACGAAGAACCACCAGCCGGGACCCTTCGCGCAGCAGCACCTCAACCCTGATCTCGGAGATCAGGTCGACCACTCCGTCCATCAGGTCGTCGGCCGAGACTGAGGCCTGGCCGGAGGCGATGACGTCGTCCAACGTGCCACCGGCTCGCGCCGCGAGGTGCATGTCGTCGCAGGCGATGGCCATCGCCTCGGGGGCATTGAGACGCAGCCCTCGTGCGAGGTTCCGGCGGGCGAGCTCGGCCACTTGA
>JANPBY010000126.1:0-39336 GCA_031430645.1 Actinomycetes bacterium | reverse complement strand
GCCGCGGCCGGTGCGTCTGGTGCCTCCCTCGAGGCTTTGCTCGATGCGATCGTCGACGCTCGACTGGGTACCGATGGTGGAGAAGATGATGTGACTCTGCTCGGTGTCAGGCGACGGGAACAGCCGACTGTGGCGGATCGTTGAGGGCTCTAGACCCGCCCGAATGACCCGGGCGGAGCGAGAAGGCGCATGGAAGAATTACAATGGTCACTCGACGCCTCGGCGCCGCCCCACTCCAGACCCCCTGCCCGCTCCCCGGCCGCCTGCCCGTGGCCCGGTCCGCGGTCCATCATCAGCGCGTCGAAAGGTCGTCCGTGTCGTCGGTCCGCCGTCCCTCAGCCGATTCGGTTGACGTCGTTGTCGCCCCTCCCGGCCGTACCTACGCCGCCGCCACCAAGACCGCGACCAAGACGTCGGTGACCGCAAAGGCGCCAGTCAAGAAGGCCGCGCCGAGCGCGCCCGTCAAGGCCGCTCCAACTGCTGCCAAGACAGCCAAGGCTGCACCGACCAAGGCGGCACCTGCGAAGGCTGCTCCCGCGAAGGCTGCGAAGGTTGCGGCGACGAAGGCGGCACCCGCGAAGGCTGCGGCGACGAAGGCGGCACCCGCGAAGGCTGCGGCGTCGAAGGCTGCGCCCATCAAAGCCGCAACGACCAAGAGTGCGAAGGGCGTCAAGGCGGCCGCCGAGATCGCCGTGGTCGCCGACGCCGCAGCGGCCGTCGTCCCTGAGCTCGACGCTGACGGCGAGGTCATCGAACCCGTTGAGACCGACGGTGACGGGACCAAGACCGCCGAGGGTGTCAAGGCCGACGATGGCGCGTTCACGCTGTCGGACTCCGATGAAGCCGACGAGCCCGTCCAGCAGGTGGTCGTCGCGGGTGCGACCGCCGACCCGGTCAAGGACTACCTCAAGCAGATCGGCAAAGTCCCCCTGCTCAACGCCGAGCAGGAGGTCGAGCTCGCCAAGCGCATCGAGGCCGGCCTGTTCGCAGATGAGAAGTTGAACTCCGGCGACAAGTTCAGCGCTCAGCTTCGCAAAGAGCTCGAGTGGATCGCCGAGGACGGACGTCGGGCGAAGAACCACCTTCTCGAGGCCAACCTGCGGCTCGTGGTTTCTCTCGCGAAGCGCTACACCGGCCGCGGGATGCTCTTCCTCGACCTCATCCAGGAGGGCAACCTCGGGCTGATCCGCGCGGTCGAGAAGTTCGACTACACCAAGGGCTACAAGTTTTCGACGTACGCCACGTGGTGGATCCGGCAGGCAATCACTCGTGCGATGGCCGACCAGGCCCGCACCATTCGGATTCCGGTCCACATGGTCGAGGTCATCAACAAGCTCGCCCGAGTCCAGCGGCAGATGCTTCAGGACCTCGGCCGTGAGCCCACTCCCGAGGAACTGGCCAAAGAGCTCGACATGACCCCGGAGAAGGTGGTGGAGGTCCAGAAGTACGGCCGCGAACCCATCTCCCTGCACACGCCTCTGGGCGAGGAGGGCGACAGCGAGTTCGGGGACCTCATCGAGGACTCCGAGGCCGTCGTCCCTGCCGACGCCGTGTCGTTCACTTTGCTGCAGGAGCAGCTCCACCAGGTGCTCGACACGTTGTCGGAGCGCGAGGCTGGTGTGGTGTCGATGCGGTTCGGGCTCACCGACGGGCAGCCCAAGACGCTCGACGAGATCGGCAAGGTCTACGGGGTCACCCGGGAACGCATTCGTCAGATCGAGTCCAAGACGATGTCCAAGCTGCGCCACCCGTCACGTTCACAGGTGTTGCGCGACTACCTGGACTAAGGGTTGGTAGCGAAGCCTTCTAGCCACGCAGTTGGCCTGGGCTTTCCGACGGGTAGCACGGGCTACCGGGCGACGTTCAGCTACCGCTGTGGCGCGGCAGTACGGACTGCGTGGGTGCCGAATCGGGCACTGCGCCGAAGGCGGGGTTGCCGTTGTAGTGGCCCGCATCTGGGGCACCGGCCCCGAAGGGTCCTCCAACAGGCGGCGACTGCGTTGTCGCAAGCGTGGGCGCGAGGGGACGTTTGCCTGTTCGCGTCGCAATCACCCAGAGGATGGCGCCCGGCAGCAGGCCAAGGGCCCAGAGGATTGACCAAGCCCAACGAGGCAGGTTCCACGGTACGTACCCGTGTTCGCTCTCGTGATTCCTGGCCAGCTGGTATCCACCGATGGCGAGGACCACCATGAAGCACAGACGAATGAGCATGATCGTGGTCGGGTTCACGAGAACTTCCCCTCGGGTTGGCTTGCCGCATAGATCGGACGGCCTGACCGCGAGATTGATCTCGATGAGTCGTCCTGACCCGTTCGGCCTAGGTCCGATGGGACCGAGGCCGGCTCCGAATCGCGAGCTCAGCCGGGTGGGTCGGGTCCCTCCGGTCCGCTGCGTTGGTGGGGCTGGGTGTGGTGGGTTTGGCCGGTGGGGGTAGTCCAGGTGAGGTGGCCGTTGCCGTGGTTGGTGACGGTCCAGCCGGGGGTGTGGGTTTTCAGTCGGTGATGGCGTCTGCAGAGCGCGGCGAGGTTGCAGATGCAGGTGGGTCCGTGTGGGTGGGGGATGGTGTGGTCGAGGTCGCAGTCGATGGAGGGGACCGCGCAGCCGGGGAAGCGGCAGGTACGGTCGCGGGTGCGTACGGCGAGGGCGAGAGCGGCGCTGGGGGTGTAGGGACCGGGCTCGAGGATTCGGCCGTCTGGTCCGCGGGGGTGGCCGGGACAGGCGACTGCCGCGGTGGGTGTGCGCAGGGTCAGCTGGCCTTCGGCCTGGCTGAGTAGGTCGGTCACGGCTTGGCCGGTGACCGGGCCGAGGTGTTCGACGGCGATCTCGCGGCCGGGATCGGCGGCGGAGATCACGGCCGCGGCGGCTGGGGTCGCGGTTGCTGCCGGGGCTGCTCCGCTGATGGTGATGGTGAGGTTGATGGGGGGTCCGGGGGTGCCGTCGGGGTGGGGGCCGAGGAGGAGTTCGGTGGCGAGGTCGGCTCGGCGTTGCGGCAGCGTCCAGGAGTCTTTGGCGCCAACGCGGGTGCGGGCGCTGGTGTCGATGCGGTCATAGATCGCGGTGGCGTTGGCTTCGGTGGTGAGCAGTCCGATCCAGGCGAGGCCTTCGCGGTCGGGCCAGATCTGGAAGTCGCGGTTGTCCCCGGCCCGGGCCGCGCGGGTGCATAGGGCTTGGGCGTCAATGGTTTTGACCGCACGGCGGGTGAGTTCGCGGATCCGGGCGGGGGTCGCGGCGGCGGTGAGCTCGGCGATGATGGCCGGGTCGGTGGTGGCCAGTAGTTCGAGGTCCACGGCATCGCGGTGTCCGAGCGGGATGCTGCCTGGGGGGAGGATGCGGGCGGCCAGGCCGGTCATGACGAGGGTTTCTACCTCGGTGATGCGGGTGTCGGTGACCTCGCGGGTCTGGGTGACCAGCGCCCGGGCGGCGGCCATCGACAGCCAGCCGCCGGCGACCGCGGCCAGGGTGCGGGGCAGGTCACGGACCAAGATGATGGCTTCGCTGATCCGGTCGGCGGCGGTGCGGGCGCTGATGCCTAGGGCGACGGCGACCATCTGGATGGCGAGTTCGGGGTCGACTCTGCCGGTGTCGGCGCGTTCGCGGTCTTCGACCACGGTGACCAGGTCGGCCAGGGCGCGCATGCCTTGGGCTTGGGTGCGCCGGGTGGCCCGTTCGCACCCGGTGACCTCATCAGCCAGGCGGGTGCCGATCGCCCCCAGCCACGACTCGGTGATCACGACCGTGGAGGTCGGGTCGACCGCGAGGTCGATGAGTTCCTCACGGCTCAGCCATGACTCCTCGGCCAGGGAGCCGGCCTCGGCCTGGAGCAGCCGCCCAGCGACCGTCCGCTCCTCACGTGACGGTTCGGCGTCGAGCAGCCCGACGACCCCGGGGAGGGTGGCTCCCGGGCCGTAAACCTCGATCTCGAACATAGATAAGAATCTAGAACACACCACCGACAGTCCCGCGCGCTGCGCACAAGGAGCGAGGCCACCCACCCCTCCTCGGGGTGAGTGGCCTCGCTGGGTTCAGAACCGACCGGTGCGTGTTAACTCACGAGCCGCACCTAACCGTGTTCTGGGTCAGAGACCAACCTGCGGGAGGTCGACCGGGCGCAGCACCCGGTTGATCCCGTGAGCGACCTGCTTGTTGCCCTTGTTGATGTCGAGCTGGCCCGCGTTGAGCTGAGGGTTGGTGTAGTTGAGGTCGAGGTCCAAGAGTCGGACGTCGAGTGGGTTGAGCGACTTCACCTTGACGGTGATTGCCGCACCGGCGAGAGCCGTGTCGAGGACTGTGCCATTGGCACCGACAGCGACGTCGGACGTAATGGTCGCGCCCGGGATGACGTGGTAGAGAAGAACGGTCTCGACGAAGTCGATCCCGTAGCTGGCCACGGCCGCGAAGGTCTTCGCTTCACTCGTCGGACGTACGCCCGTGACCCGGTAGACCAGCTTCTGGAAAGCCCGGTCCGTGGGGATGAAGGCGGTCAGGGCCACATCGCCGTCGGCCAGCAGACCGACCGGGGTGCCATTGATGCCCTTGGTAGCGATGACCGCGTCGATCGCCTCGCGGACGATGTCGAAGTCATTCCAGTTCTTGTCAAAGCCATTTCCGGGCACGAGGTCGTTCCCGAGCACGGCCGCGAGCGACTTGTTGCCGAGGGGCTCGGTGGCGCTGGCGGGCGGAGCAACGGTGATCGCGGCGAGGGCGATGGCGCCGACCGCGGCGATTGAGCTGAGACGCTTGTTGAGGCGCATGAGATTCGCCTTTCTCGGGCCGAGCGTGGCCCGCGTGAGGTGGTATTGCACGCTCTTCTGTTGATTGAGTGTCGGTGGATGCACTTGACGCAGGAATTCTTCGTCGAGCGGGTGAGAGGGTCGTGGCGTGAGCGTCGACGAGATCGCCTCGGAGCCCTCGTCGGGGGCGTGGGGCAGGCGCTGGGCCGTGGTCGCGGTCGTGGTTGTCGCCGGTCTTGTGTGGTTCGCACTCAGCTCGCCGCCGAGCAATCCCCAAAGGGGACTCAGCGGGTCACCCATCCCGTCGACCTCGGCGCCGGCGCCGGAGCCCCAACGTCCCGGCGTCGCCGATGCCGAACTGGTGTTTGGTGAGCTCTGCTCGCCGGTCGTCGCGGACGACAGGCTGACGCTGACGTTCACCCTGATCAACCCGACACCCGTCGACCTTGTTTTGTTGAGCATCGAGCCGGATCTGCCGTCGGGCGGTCTGACTTTGGAGGCCAGCGCGATCTTTCTTGACTTGGGGCCGTGCGGCCGCCGCGGCGGGCAAATCGGGAGCCTCGAGGGCGGGCGGGTTCCTGCCGGAGGGGTTCTTCTCGCCACCTTCGTCTTCGGGCTTCCCGAGTCGTGCCCGTGGCCGATCCCCGTGGGGGCTGCAGTGATCAGCCGGGTCTTCGACGTCTCTCAGTCAGGCAGCAGGTACGTGATCCCGCTGTACGCCGATCTCGAGGGCATCGATTTCGATACCTGTTCTTAGGCGCGGATGCGCTGGCTGTCCGGATCGTAGAACGGCCGAAGTGAGACTTCGGCGGGGATGCGTTCGCAGGCTACTTCGAGTTCGTACGTCCCCGACAGCACGAACTCGCGGTCGGTGACGCCCTCAGGCGCCCTGACGTACCCCATCGCCAGCGGCGCGCCGACCGTGTGGCCATACATGCCCGATGTGGTCCGACCCACCATGACGCCATCTCGCCAGATCGGCTCGTTGTGGAACAGCAGCCGGTCGTCGTCAAGGAGCCGGAACTGGGCGAGCCGCTGCGGCACTCCGAGGGTCTGTTGTTCGAGCAAAGCGTCGCGGCCGATGAAACCGCCTGGTTTGTCCCAGGCCACGGCGAAGCCGAGGCCCGCCTCGAGCGGGGTCTCGTCCGGTGAGATGTCGTGCCCCCAGTGCCGGTAGCCCTTCTCGAGCCGAAGCGAGTTGAGCGCGTGATATCCGGCGTAGAGCAGTCCATGGTTCGCGCCGCGTGAATCGATGGCGTCGAAGACGCCAGCGGCGAACTCGGTCGGGATGTACAACTCCCAACCCAGCTCACCCACGTACGTGATCCTGCTCGCACGCACACGTGCGTAGCCGGCATCGATGATCTGCGAAGTCCCGAAGGGGAACGACACGGTGGACAGATCTGCGTCGGTGACCTCCTCGAGGAGCGAACGAGACCCTGGTCCCATGACGCTGAGCACACTCATCGCTGACGTGACGTCCATCGCGAGACAGCGCGCGCCGCTTGGGATCTGGTCCCGCAGCCAGGCCAGATCGCGTACCTGGGTGGCGGCGGCGGTCACGATGAGGAAGCGATGGTCGCCTTCCCGAGTGACGGTGACATCGGCCTCGATCGTGCCCCGCTCATTGAGCCATTGGGTGTAGACGATCCGCCCGACCGGCACGGCGATGTCGTTGGAGCAGATGCGGTTGAGCACGGTCTCCGCGTCAGGGCCTTCGAGAACGAACTTGCCGAAGGAGGACAGATCGAAGACCCCGACCCGCTCCCGCACGGCCTCATGCTCCGCGGCCGAGTGCTCGAACCAGTTCTGCCGGCCGAAGCTGTAGGCGTACTTCGGCTCGACCCCGTCCGGGGCGAACCAGTTGGCACGCTCCCAGCCCGCGGTCTCCCCGAAGCATGCGCCCCGCGCCCCGAGCCGATCATGCAGAACCGAGCGACGCACACCGCGAGCCGTCTCCGGCTGACGGAACGGCCAGTGCATGGCATAGAGCAGGCCGAGTCCTTCGACTGTCCGGTCGTGCAGGTAGGAACTGTTGCGCTGGAAGGGCATCATCCGACGGATGTCGACGTCCCACAGGTCCATCGGAGGTCGGCCGTCCACGATCCAGTCAGCCAGCACCTTGCCCGCGCCACCGGAGGACTGGATCCCGATCGAGTTGAAGCCGCACGCCATGAACAAGCCGCGTACGTCGGGGGACTCTCCCAACAGGTAGCGGTCGTCGGGAGTGAAGGACTCCGGTCCGTTGAAGAAGAGCTGGATCCCGGTGTCGGCTAGTAGGGGCATGCGGTTGGTGGCTGCCTCGACCATTGGCGCGATGTGGTCAAGGTCCGGTGGGAGTGTGGTGAAGCAGAACGACTCCGGGATGCCGCCGCTTCCGTCGCGACTCGTCATGCCCCAGGGCTTGGCCGTTGGCTCGAACCAGCCGATCAGCAGTTTTCCCGGTTCTGCCTTGAAGTAGCCGCAACCGTCAGGATCCCGAAGCACCGGCATCTGAGGCGAGATTCCCTCGATGGCGTCGGTGACGATGTAGAAGTGCTCGGCGGCGTGGAGAGGGACGACGGCACCTGCCTGGGATCCGAGCTCACGTCCCCACATACCCGCCGCGTTGACCACCGCGTCGGCGCGAATCTCGCCGGACCCGTTTGCGTCAGCGAACATCACTCCGACGGCACGACCGTTCTCGGTGATGATGCGCTCGACGCTGGTGTGCTCACGAATGGTCACCCCCAGGTCACGTGCTCCCTTGGCGAAAGCCCGAGTGGTGTCGACGGGATTGGTCACGCCGTCGCCGGGGAGGTAGACGGCCCCCACGAGGTCGTCGACCCGCGCCTGGGGAACCATCTCGCTGACCTCGGCGGGACTGATGAGCTCCACCTCGAGCCCGAACATGCGCGCCATGGACGCGCCGCGCTTGAGTTCCTCGAAGCGTTCCTCGGTGGGGGCGACGGTCACCGAGCCACGTCGCTGAAAGCCGGTCGCCTGGCCGGTTGCGGCCTCCAAGGTCGCGAACAGTTCGGTCGTGTACTGGGCGAGCCGGGTCAGGTTGTGCGTGGCACGCAACTGTCCAACCAGTCCGGCGGCGTGCCACGTCGTTCCCGACGTGAGCTCCTTGCGTTCCAGGAGCACGACATCGGTCACCCCCCTGAGCGCCAGGTGGTAGGCCACGCTGCAGCCGACGATGCCGCCGCCGATGATCACCACACGTGCTTCGCCTGGCAGATCCGCCACGTCAGTCCCCTCTCAGACCCGCCCATCTTGCCGCGATTGGTGGGTGCCCCGCTCGCGGTGCCGCCTAGTCTCGACCGTGTTCACGGCCAGCTAGCCGCGAACACCTCTGCGGTTACGGCGTCATTGTCGAGGCTGGCCGCGAGCAGCCGTGCCCCATCCCCGGCGCCGGGGGTGCCGAGCGCCGCGGCGTGCCACAGCGCACGGACCGTCATTTCGCGCATGGCTGTCCTTGACGACAGGGCCTGCATCGCTTGCACCCACGTCGCCACGTCCGGGTGGCCGTGGCGTAGGCCTAACTCGCACTGGGCGTCCAAGATGTGGGCGTCGAGCCAGACGTAGGGATCAGCCAACCGGTTGCACCGAGCACGAGCCTCGGCCAGCAGCACGAATGCGAGAGGTATGTCGCCGCTCGCCTCCGCCACCAGGGCAAGGCCACGGGCTGCGATCCCCTCCCAGCAGGGGTCGCCGAGCTGGCAGGCGCGGGCGAACGCTTGCTCGAGCATCGTACGGGCCACCTCCGGGCGTCCCGCGGCGATCTCGACCTCGCCGCGTAAGGCTTGGGGCCAAGGGAGGAAGGCCAGCCATCGGTCCTGCTCCGCCTGATGGATCGCCAGGTCGAGTGTCCCGGCTGCGTCGTCCAGGTGGCGGCGGAGCAGGTAGACCCGACCCAGCATGGAGGTCGCGAACGCCTCGCGTCGGAGGTCTCCTGCCTCGCGGGCCAGCCGGATTGCTTCGTGCAGATGTGTCAGTGCCCGGGGATAGTTCGCGCGGTCGCTCTCGACACAGCCGAGGTAGGTGGTGGCCTTAGCTTTGAGCCAGAGAGCGTCGTCTGCGCACTCAAGAGCATCGGTCAGCCACAGCTCGGCCCGGTCGTAGCGGGCGCGGAGGAAGTCCACGTATCCGAGCTCGGCACGGATTTCGGCTTGCGACCGGCGCAAGCCGTCAGCTGTGGCGATCTCGTCGGCCGCGTATAGGGCGGAGAGCCCCTCCTCATCCATCCCGCGGAGCGAGTGGATCAGTGTCTCGGCGACCACCAGCCGAGAAGAGACCTGAAGTTGCCGGTCCGTTGTTAGGTCTGCAAGGGCCACCGCGGACCGCAACGATGCAAGCCCGGCGTCCCTCGCCCCGGCCGCGACAGCCGCAGATCCTGACTCCAGAATGGCTTCGACGGAAGCGCTGCCCATCACCGGGCTCGCTCGAGCGACCGGTTCCCCGGCCGCTGACCGGACGGCGAGGCCGGGAGAGATCCCTAGCTCCGCCCTCAGAAGCTGGGTGCACGCGGTCAGTTGGCGGGCGGCTGCATCCGTGTCGCCGCTCATTCGGTAGAGGCGGATGAGTAATGCTTGGTTGTTCTCATCAAGGGGGCTCATACCGGTGGCTCGCTGGGCGCAAGTGACGGCCTCCCCGAGCTCACCGCGCGACATTAGGGCCTGCGCCGCCTCGTGAAGGACCGCCTCCGATGCCGCTGCCAGGCGCTGTTGCTCGGAGTTCAGCCAGGACTCGAAGCCCGCTGCCCCCCGGACGTTTACGCCTTCCAGCAGGTCCGACCCGAGCCGGGGCAGTCGAATAGCGTCCGACCAATGGTTGTGCGTCACGACGTCGACGTCGACCACCGACCCGGAAGGAAGTCGGAGCACCACGGGGTCCCCGTCGAGGTTTGCGCCAGGCCCAAGGCCGCGTCGTACCTCGGACAGGTTCCAGCGCAGAGCACGCAGCGGGTCATCCGCTGAGTCGAAGAGCAACTCGGCCAGCTTGCTGCGCGATGGCGGCCGCTCCGCCATCAGCAAGAAGGCGAGCAGTGCCCAGCTCTTGCGACTGCGAAAGCGGTAAGCGGGCTCAAGGGCGCACTCGATCTCGGGGCGGCCGAGGAGATGGACGGCGAGTGTCATCGGAGCGCATCGTCGCACGTCAGGCCCAGGCCGCCCGCTCAATCAAGCCAGCCCAGCTGCCGCGGTGAGGATGCGCGGGTCTGGGTGGTCGTCGCAGTGCTGGCCCACGTAGGACAACCGGACGTGTCCATCCGTCCCCACGAGCCCTTGAGCTCGCGTGTGCAGGAGGTACTGAGCAGGAGCGTCGCTGAGCACTCTCTCGATACCCAGCCGTCCGCGGTCGACGCCACAGCTGCAACCGAAGTGTCGCCAGAACATGATCAGCGCGGGGGAGTTCCGCCAGAACTCCGACAGCGCCCGCTCCTCGCCGGTGTGGTCGCGTAACACGAGGTCGGGAGCCGCGGACCCCTCGGAGACGCCGACGGGAAGGCTCCCGGGGTCCGTTGACCCAACTCTCGAGCCCTCGGGACTCGGCGGCGGAGGTTTGGGCTGCGACGTCGGTCACTTGACCGCCTTGGTTTCCATGGTCTACGGATGTGAGGTGACTCGACGTGAGCGTCAGGCGTGCTCCGACACCTGGTAGATCTCTTCGGCGACGAGACCGTGGGCGTCGCGGTGAACCGCAGTGGCCGCGTCGGCGTCCGGCGCCTCCACCAGGCAGAAGATCTTCCCGGCATCTTCGTCCACCCAGTAGCGCAGGTAGTTGACGCCCCGGCCGACCTGAGTGACCAGGTCAGCCTCGTGCGCGTGAGCCACATCGGCGGCGCTAACGCCGCCATCCATGCTGTGCACGTCCATGAACAGTGCCATCGGAACTCCCTATTGCCGCCCGCCGTATGGCGGTGTCCGCGGTGGACGGAACCAGCGAAGCCCGCATGCGTGTGATGCAGCGTTTGATGCGCGCCATGCCGATTTCTGCTCCGCTCTATGCCGACCCCGCGGGGGCGCACTACGCTGACTGATCAGTCAGCCAGTATTTATCGCAGAGAGGTCAGCCGTGCCTGAGACCATCCGTTCCGTCCTGCACGACATCCAGGAGACCCAGGGAGCGACCTTCCGAGAAGACAGCGGCTGGTTCTGGACCGAGGGCTTCGGCAACCACCCTGCGGGCTACGAGGCCGTCCGCGGAGGCGTCGCCATCTGGGATGTCTACCCCTTGGTGAAGTGGGACGTCAGCGGTCCCGATGCGGCCGCGGTGATCCAGCGGGTCTTCACCCGAGACCTGAGCACCCAAAAGGTAGGGCAGGTCAGGTACGGCGCGTTCGTGGATGCCGAGGGCTTGTTAGTCGATGACGGCACCGTCTACAAGCACAGCGACGACCACTACTGGGTACTCACCAACAGCGACGAGTGGGCCGACTACGCCCGGTCGCACAGCCCCGACGCGACCTTCGCTGCTGACTTGCGCACGCACGACATGCCCTTGATCTCGGTCCAAGGTCCCAAGTCCAGGGATCTGATCCAGACCCTGACTGACACCGACCTGTCGCGCCTGGGCTACTTCACCTTCCTCCCCGACAAGATCAGCGTCGCAGGTGTGCCTACCTGGATCGCACGCACCGGTTTCTCCGGTGAGATCGGGTTCGAACTCATCCCGGAGCGGTCCGGGGCCGTCGAGCTCTGGCGGGCGCTGTCCGATGGAGGGGCCGTGCCCATGGGCCTGGATACCCTCGAACCAGTCAGGATCGAGGCCGGCCTGGTCATCTACTACGCCGAGTACACCCCCGGGGAGCAGAGCCCCTACGACATCTCCCTCGACAAGCTCGTTGCGGTGGACGGAACCGCCGATTTCCTCGGAAAAGCGACTCTCGCCGAAATCGCGGCTGCGCCGCCGTACCGACTGAAGACCCTCCTGCTCGACGGGGAGGACCTGCCAGATGATGGGGCAGACGTGCTGCGGGACGGGGTCGTCGTCGGCACGCTGACAAGTCGTGCGGTCAGCCCTGCGTTCGGTGCGATCGCGTTGGCCCGGGTCGCGACCGCACACGCCCAGGACGGTACGGCCGTCGAGATCGCGCTGAGCGATTCCACGGTGAGCGCGACCGTGGCGCCGCTGTCGGTCAAGGACCCCGAGAAGGTGCTTCCACGCGGCTAGCTTGAGGCGAGTACTCCGGCGAACCACACGCTGCCGGCGAGCAGAACACTCGCCAGCTCGATGAGGATCGACAGCCCGGTCGCCTTGAGCGCCTCGACAGTTGACGCCCACGCCGCGGCGGCCTGCCTCGATCGCGCCAGTTCGGCCCCGAAGACTCCCAGGACGAACCCCAACGGGAGGCCGACGAACGGAACGACGAAGAACCCGATGATCCCGAGCACCCCACCGATCAGGACGCTTGTCCCCGGCACCCCGCTCCCAGACAGGCGCCGGCTCGGCCAGAGGTACTTCGCGACCTGCCCGACGGCGATCAAGGCTGTGACGACGAGAAGCACGAGCCACCCGGTGGCGCTGCGTTCGACGAGGGCCCAGCCGAGGACCGCTGCCCAGGCGAGCAGTGCGCCTGGCAGGACCGGGATCAGGCAGCCGAAGGCGGCAAACAGGATGACCGACCCGACGAGGAGGTCACCCCACCAGGGCAAGAGGCACGCCTCTCGCTAGGTCAGCGCTCGTCGAGGGGTGCGACGTTCGCGGTGGCCGCGAGCTTGCCGGTCTCGTCCTGGACGTGAGCGGCGAGCGGCTGAAGGCCGGGCTTGAACTCGGCGAAGTGGTGGCCGCAGAACAGCAGATCCATGCCGGACCCGAGCGTCACGCGGACGTAGGCCTGGGCGCCGCAGCGATCGCAGCGGTCCACTGCAGTGAGCGGCGTGCTGGTTGCCAGCGCGGTGTCCACTTCTCCTCCGGTTCTGTGTGCGATCTGTGGTCTTACGACCCATACAACATCTTGACACCTCTTGACTGTTCCCGTACCCCGGCGGCGCGCCGTTCGCCCGACGCGTAACAAAGGTGTGACCGATCCGACATCCTCAGGGGTACTTTCGGAGGATCCGAGCGGTGAGTTGAGAGTGTGCGGTGTCCTCGCGCCCCGGTAGCCTCGGCAGCGACATGACTGCACAGACCACCGACCCGCGCCCGTCCGTCAAAAATGCGCCCTCAGGCACCTACACCGCCCGCCACCTGTCGGTCCTCGAGGGCCTCGAGGCGGTGCGCAAACGTCCTGGCATGTACATCGGGTCGACCGACTCGCGTGGGCTGATGCACTGCCTGTGGGAAATCATCGACAACTCCGTCGACGAGGCGCTGGCCGGTCATGGTCATCTGATCGAGATCGTCCTGCGCTCCGACGGGTCAGTCGAGGTCGGCGACGACGGCCGCGGCATCCCGGTCGACGTCGAGCCCAAGACGGGGCTCACCGGAGTCGAGGTGGTGATGACCAAACTGCACGCCGGAGGCAAGTTCGGTGGAGGTTCGTACGCCGCCTCCGGCGGTCTGCATGGAGTCGGCGCATCAGTGGTCAACGCCCTGTCTTCGCGCCTGGACGTCGAGGTCGACCGCGACGGCAAGATCCACGCGATGTCCTTCTGTCGGGGGTTCCCTGGCCAGTTCGCCGGTGACGCGCCCGACGATGTGTTCACTGAAGGCTCCGGCTTGCGCGTGGTCGGCAAGGTCCTCAAGAAGAAGACCGGCACCCGCACCCGGTTTTGGCCGGACCGGCAGATCTTCACCTCCGACGCGGGCATCGTCTTGGACGACCTGTACGCTCGCGCCCGACAAACCGCGTTCCTGGTGCCGGGCCTGGCTTTGGTGGTCCGTGACGAGCGCACCGCCGAGGTGGACGAGCAGCGCTTCCACTTCTCCGGGGGGATCAGCGAGTTCTGCGACTTCTTGGCGCCAGACACTGCGGTGACCAACACCCTGCGATTGCACGGCAGCGGGCACTTCCACGAGACCGTCCCCGTGCTCGACGAGCAAGGTCACATGAATCCACGCGAGGTCGAGCGTGAGCTCACGGTCGATGTTGCGCTGCGCTGGGGCATGGCCTACGACACAACCGTGCGCTCGTTCGTCAACATCATCGCGACACCCAAGGGCGGCACCCACGTCCGCGGGTTCGAGCGGGCGATGCGCGAGACGCTCAACGACCAGCTTCGAGCGCAGCGCGTACTCCGGGCCGCTGAGGACGACGTCACCACCGATGACGTGCTCGAGGGACTGACAGCGATCGTGACCGTACGGCTCGCCGAGCCGCAGTTCGAGGGCCAGACGAAGGAGATCCTGGGCACCCCGGCGGCCTCCCGGATCGTCGCCCGGATCGTGGCCAAGGAGCTCAAGGCGATCCTGACCTCAACCAAACGAGGCGATAGGCCCCAGGCCAAGGTCATCCTCGACAAGGTCGCCGGAGCGGCGCGCACGCGCGTGGCTGCCCGTCAACACAAGGAGCACCAGCGCCGCAAGAATGCCTTGGAGACCTCGTCTCTGCCGGCCAAGCTCGCCGACTGCCGCAGCGACGATGTCGACCGAAGCGAGTTGTTCATCGTCGAGGGTGACAGCGCCCTCGGCACGGCCAAGCTCGCGCGCGACAGCGAGTTCCAGGCGCTGCTGCCGATCCGGGGCAAGATCCTGAACGTCCAGAAGGCCTCGGCCGGCGACCTTCTCAAGAACACCGAATGCGCCTCGATCATCCAAGTCGTCGGAGCCGGCAGCGGACGCACGTTTGACCTCGAGTCGGCGCGCTACGGCAAGGTGATCCTGATGGCTGATGCCGATGTCGACGGGGCGCACATCCGCACCCTGCTGCTCACGTTGATCCACCGCGCGATGCTTCCGCTGCTCGAGGCCGGACGCGTCTACGCCGCCGTACCTCCTCTGCACCGCATCGAGGTGATCACCGGGGGAGGCAAGAAGAACGAGTACGTCTACACCTACTCTGATGCCGAACTTCAACGTCGCCTCGTCGAGCTTGACCGCAAGGGCAAGCGAGTCAAGATGCCGCCGCAGCGCTACAAGGGGCTGGGTGAGATGGATGCCAACCAGCTGGCCGAGACCACGATGGACCCACGCCACCGCACCTTGCGGCGCATCACCTCCAACGACGCAGCCGAGGTCGAGGCCGTGTTCGAACTGCTCATGGGCAACGACGTAGGTCCGCGTCGGGAGTTCATCGTCGAAGGTTCAGACGCGCTCGACCGGGACCGCATCGACGCCTGAGCGACGGCCGGAGCCTGGATCGACTGTCGAGAAACTGGGCGATCGGCTGCTTCGCATTGCCCGATAACTCCACACTCGATCCGGCGCGCGGGCCTAGGCTGCGACGCATGTGTTGCATCCTCGCCCTCGGCGGTCTGATCGGTCCTCGTATCGCGCTGCTGTTTGCGTGGATTTTCACCGACGAGGTGACGCAGGCCTTCGACAGCTTCTGGCTGCCGTTCCTTGGGTTGCTGTTCTTCCCGTGGACGACCCTGATGTGGGCGATCGCCTACGCACCGATCGTGGGCGTCTCCGGGTTCTGGGGCTTCGCGCTCGTCGGACTCGGTGTGTTGATGGACATCGGGAGCTATTCGGCCTCGGCCTACCAGCGTGGGATGAGCGCCGGCAGCTCGGCCTAGCCTGACGCGGACGCGCGGCACCGTCGTCGGGTCAGCAGACTCGGCGCAGAAGCCCTGTGTCGACGTCATAGAGGAATCCGGCCACCACCACGTCGCCGTGCAGAAACGGCCAAGAGTCGATGCGCTGCACGTCGCGGCGCAGGGTCTCTTCCTGATCGGCCACCATCTGGAACTCAAGAGATCTCGAGTCGAGTCCCTTCGCGGCCAACGTCTCGTGAACCTCAGCCTCGCTCGCCTGGGCCATCTTGCAGCGCGTGTGAGGGACGACGATCACCCGGCGCACTTCCAGCAGGTGGACGGCCAGGACCAGCGTCCGCAAGACGTCGTCGGTGACCCGCGCCCCGGCGTTGCGCAGGATCTTTGCATCCCCAGGAGCGATACCGAGCATGTTCAGCGGCTCGATTCGCGAGTCCATGCAGGTCACGACCCCGAGCCCGCGCGCTGCTGGAGCCGGCAGGCCCTTGAGCCGGAAGGTCTTGGCATAGCCGGCATTGGCCTCGATGACATCGGTGAAGTCGTCGTCCTGGGCGATCTTTGCTGAGCGATCCATAGGAGTCATCCTGCCGTTTGCGGCGCGCCGGTGACCACGAGGGTGATCAGCGGCTCGGTCTCGCGGCCGCAGGACTCTGGGCGCTCCAGGCCGGTGCGCTCTTCGACGGTGACCGTCCATTGGCGCCCGTCGTCGTGGCGAGCACTGACCCTCCAGGGGTCGTTGCCCAGCGGGGCGTCGAGTCGGAGGTGGTCGGCCTCGGCCGCGCCGATCGAGGCAAGCAGGTACGCCTGGGCAGCCTGAGCCGGTGGAGGAAGGGAGGAGCAGCCTCGATAGGCGTGCAGGGGCAGCCGGCCGGCAACAGCCTCGAGCACATCGTCGGCCGAGGCCCGGCCAAGGACGACGCCCGAAGGAAGAACGAGCACGGTCGGGGCGAACCGATGGCCGCCGAGGTGAGAGCTCTCCCAGAGCGCGGCACCGAGGATTGGCGCGAGGGCCGTCACCCGCGCGCGCCCGACCTCGGCGCAGCACAGGTCGCGGCGGCCGTTGGTGCAAATCAGCACGAGGGGCTCTATAGGACGTTCGCCCAGGTGCGGTGGCTCACCAGCAGCTAAAGCCGCGAGGTCGAGGCCGAGCAGGGACATCGGGTCGTCGATGACGCCCTGCTCGAGCCATCCGGCTTTCGGGTGGGCGACCACCACGGCGCGCTCGGTGATCTGGTGGGTGTCCGCGTGTCGACCCGGGCGCCGGATGAGCAGGAGGGTGACTCCAGCGGCCTTGGCCCGCGCGTCGAGCTCCGCGCCGAGCTCGCGGTCCAGATGCGAGGACGACGGCGCCTTACGGCCCCAGGGACCCGGTTGCTCCAAGGCAAGCCAGGCCTTGGGATTCGGTGCGGTAGCAGTCAACGGTTCGCCGACCTCCCGCGCAAGGACCGAGCAAGCCTCGGGACGACGCACGTCAACGATCATCCGGAGTGCACGGCGGAACCCGCTGGCCCAGCCACCGCAGCGATGACTTGCCCTGCGGGTGTCCCCGACCCGTCTCGGCGCCCGGTTGCTGGTGGCAGGTCGATGGCGCCGCCGTTCGCCGCGGCAGCATGGGCAGGGGTGAGACCCACCCAGGCCAAGGTGAGGGTGTCCTCGCCCTTCAGGAAGCGATGGGCGCGGACACCCCCGGTGGCGCGTCCCTTGGCGGGGTACTCGGCGTAGGGGGTCACTTTGAGGGAGCCAGGCTCGGTCCCGGGGAGGGCCGCGGAGGAGCCAGAGACGGTGACGACCACGGCGTCGCCGCCAGGGGGTACGGCACCGAAGAAGGCTGCGCTCTCACCAGGGGTGAGGCGTACGCCCGCCATCCCGCCGGCTGGGCGGCCCTGCGGACGCACTTGGTCGGCGCCAAAGCGCAACAACCGGGCGTCGGTCGTCACGAAGACGAGGTCCTCGTCACCGGTCGCTAGGTTGACGGCGCCGACGACGCGGTCGCCGTCCCGGAGTCCGATCACTTCGAAGGACTCACGGTTGTTCGGGTAGTCGGTGGTCACTCGTTTGACCACCCCCTGTGCCGTACCCAGCGCCAGGCCAGGTGATGTGGCCGTGAGGGAGCACAGCGCCAGGGCGCGCTCGTCAGGCTCGAGTTCAAGGAACTCACTCACCGGTGCGCCTCCGGCTAAGGAGGGTGCTGTTGCAGTGCCCGGGAGCGCGGGGAGGTCGATGACCGGGAGCCGGCAGACCCGGCCCGCGGAGGTCACCACCCCGACCTCGCCGCGGGCGGTCGTGGTTACCGCGGCTATCACCGCGTCGTGGGCGGCTCTCGCCCCACCCGTGGGCAGCGGAGCGGCATCCGAGGTGCGGGCGAGCAGGCCTGTGGACGAGAGAAGCACATGGCAAGGATCGTCAGCCACCTCGAGGGCCGATGCGGTGGCCCGGACCGGCTGGCCGGCGGACTCCAGGAGCACCGTCCGCCGCGGGGTGCCGTGAGCCTTGGAGACCTCGCCGAGCTCGTCGGAGACCGTCTTGCGTTGAAGGTTCTCATCCTCGAGCAGGGTGGTTAGCGCCGCAATCGTGGTGGTGAGTTCGTCGCGCTCCTTCTCCAGCTCGAGTCGCGAGAACTTCGTGAGGCGCCTCAATGGCATGTCGAGGATGTAGGTCGTCTGGACGTCGGACAGGTCGAAGACACTCATCAACCGCTCGCGGGCCTCGGTTGCATCGTTGCTCGAGCGGATCAGCTGGATCACCTCGTCGATGTCGAGGATCGCGACGAGCAACCCCTGAACCAGGTGAAGGCGGTCCTCGGCCCGGGTGCGGCGATAGATGCTCCGACGGCGTACGACTTCGAGGCGATGGTCGACATAGACCTGGAGGAGCTCGCGCAAACCAAGGGTGCGTGGCTGGCCGTCGACCAGGCAGACGTTGTTGATGCCGAAGGACTCCTCCATCGGCGTCAGCCGATACAGCTCGTCGAGCACCGCCTCGGCGTGAAAGCCGTTCTTGATCTCGATGACCAGTCGGAGGCCCTTGGTTCGGTCGGTCAGGTCCTTGACATCGGAGATGCCCTGGAGCTTCTTGCTCTTGACCAGGTCGGAGATCTTCTCGATCACCCGCTCCGGACCGACGTTGTAGGGGAGCTCGGTGACCACGATGCCCTTGCGCCGCGCGGTGACGTTCTCGATGCGGGCGGCTGCGCGGGTGCGGAAGACCCCGCGGCCGGTCTCGTAGGCCTCTCGCACCCCGTCAAGTCCCACGATCTTGCCGCCGGTCGGCAGATCCGGCCCGGGGACGAAGCGCATGAGGTCATCGAGAGTGGCCCGCGGGTGCTTGATGAGGTGCCGAGCAGCAGCGATGACCTCGACGAGATTGTGGGGCGGCATGTTTGTGGCCATGCCGACGGCGATTCCGCTGGCGCCGTTGACCAGCAGGTGGGGGAGAGCAGCCGGGAGGACTTCCGGCTCGCGTTCCTGCCCGTCGTAGTTGGGCCGGAAGTCCACCACGTCCTCATCGAGGCTGCCGGTCATGAGCATGGCCGCCTGGGCCAGCCGGCACTCGGTGTAGCGCATCGCCGCTGGAGGGTCGTCGTTGCCTAGCGACCCGAAGTTGCCGTGGCCGTCGACCATCGGGACGCGCATCGAGAACGGTTGGGCCATGCGCACGAGCGCGTCGTAGATCGCGCCGTCGCCGTGCGGGTGAAGCTTGCCCATCACCTCGCCGACGACCCTGGCGCTCTTCACGTGTGCCCGGTCCGGACGTACGCCCATCTCGCCCATCTGGAAGAGAATCCGCCGATGGACCGGCTTCAGGCCGTCGCGTGCGTCGGGCAGTGCGCGGGCATAGATGACGGAGTAGGCGTACTCGAGAAAGGAGCCCTGCATCTCCTCGCGGACGTCGATGTCGACGATCCGCTCCTCGAAGTCCGCGGACGGGGGAGTCGTGGTGCGACGGGCCATGCCGGGATTCTCCCAGGGACGCAGCCCTTACCCGACCGCGACCTGCCGCGGAGGGTCGCTCAGGTGGGGCGGGCGCCGACCTGAGCGACCGCCCGAGCCGCCAACGCACACCCGGCGCGCAGCGCGGTCACGGGGTCGACACCGGCGAGTGCTGCGGGCAACCAACCGGCTGCGAAGGCGTCGCCCGCTCCCGTTGTGTCGACGACGACGACCGCGTCTGCGGGAAGGTGGGTGACTTCGGCAACCCCTCGGCCCGCCCAAAGGGCGCCTTGGGCACCGATCTTGACTACTACCTCCGCGAACTTCGCCGTCAGCGCCAATGCCGCTCGCGCAGGATCGTCGGTCCCGGTGAGCACTCTGGCTTCGTCCTCGTTTGCCAGGAGGGCGTCGGCTCCTTGGCACCATGCGAGGAAGACGTCGGCCCCGAGGGACTCGAGGGGTCCGGCTGAAGCGGGGTCGATCGAGATCGTCGTGCCGGTCGCGCGAGCGAGCCCCAGGGCGTGCAGCGCTGCTGCTCGGGAGCCTTCATTGAGCAAGGCATACCCGCTGAGATGAAGATGGGCAGTCGGCTGAAACAAAACGGTGGGGACGTCGTCCGGGGTGAGCCCGGAGTTCGCTCCTGCATCGGGGATCATGGTGCGCTCGCCGTCGGGTGAGACCAAGACGATGCAGGTGCCGGTGGCACGCGTGGGATCGCGGCAGACATACGCCGCCACACCACAACTCTCCAAGGCGTCAAGGGCGGCGTCTCCGGCCAGATCTGCGCCGACCCGCCCGATGAGCGCGCTTGGCGAGCCCGTCGCCGCGAGCCAGGCGGAGGTGTTGGCGGCCGATCCGCCGGCCGCGAGGAGGATCGGGGCGGGGGAGTCAGACCCTCGGACGAGGTGGCCTTCCAGCCGCGCGACCACGTCGGTCATCACATCACCGAGGCAGACGAACGTACGGGTCACCTCAGCCGCCATCGGTGATGATCAGGCGGCTACGGGCGCAGGCGCATCGAGCCGGGCGTGGGCCACGGCGATCCGGGCAGCCAGCGCGGCGTTGCCCACGATGATGGCGACATTGGCCTCGAGACTCGCGCCGGCGGTCTCCCGGTGGAAGTAGTCGAGCAGGAACGGGGTCACGTCCTTGCCGCGGACTCCGACTTCCCGTGCTGCAGCAAGGCCTCCGCGAAGAACTCGATCGTGAAGGTCAGGGTCAAGCGCGTCTTCCTCGGCGAGGGGGTTCGCCACAACCAGTCCGGCGGTGACCGAGAGATGGGCGCGCGTCTGCATGATCGCCGCGACCTCGTCTGGGGTGTCGACGCGCCAGTCGAGAGAGTGACCTGAGTCACTGAGATAGAAGCCGGGGAAATTGTGGGTGCCATAGCCGACGACCCCGATGTTCAGGGTCTCGAGCCTCTCCAGCGTCGCGGCCACGTCCAAGATCGACTTCACTCCACTGCAGACCACGGTGATGGGGCGGGTGCCGAGGGTCGTCAGATCAGCGGACTCGTCCCAGGAATCGCGAGCCTCGCGGTGGACGCCACCGAGCCCTCCGGTCGCGAAGACCGTGATGCCGGCCAAGAGGGCAAGGTGACTTGTGCTCGCCACGGTGGTCGCGCCCATCCCTCGCCGGGCCACCAGGGTGGCCACATCGCGGACGGAGACCTTAGTGACGTCGTCACGCATGGCGATGGCATCGAGCTGGGCCTCATCGAGCCCGATACATACCCGGCCGTCCACAATCGCCACGGTTGCGGGGACAGCGCCCTCGGCCCGCACGATCTCCTCGATCCGGGTCGCGATCTCCAGATTGGCGGGACGCGGGAGTCCGTGGCTGATGATCGTGGACTCAAGCGCCACGACCGGCATTCCGGTAGCCAACGCCTGGGCGACCTCGGGGTGAACAGTCAGCGCGGAGGGCGCAGGCCTGGTTGTCATGGCCGTCACGCTATCCCGGCACCACTAGCGTTCACGCCGTGGACCCCGTGATCTCAGACGACTACCCCGCGCACTGGGAAGCAGACGTGCTGCTGCGCGACGGGAGCACCGCGCATATCCGTCCGATCGTCCCCGCCGATGCCCCGCGAGTCATCGAGTTCCATTCCCAGCTGTCCGAGGAGACGATCTACTTCCGCTTCTTCGCGCCGTACCCGGTGCTCTCGACCAAGGACGTTCGTCGCTTCACCGAAGTCGACCATCACGACCGAAGTGCGCTTGTTGCCACGCTGGGCGGCGTCATCGTCGGGGTGGTTCGCTACGACCGCCTCGTTCCCGGCGGGGTCGAGGCCGAGGTCGCCTTCGTCGTCCGGGACGATCTTCAAGGGATGGGGCTCGGTTCGATCCTTCTTGAGCACATTGCCGGGGCAGCCCGTGAGCGCGACATCCATCGGTTCGTTGCGGAGGTGCTGCCGGCCAACCATCGAATGCTGGGCGTGTTCCGCGACGTTGGCTACGCCTCGTCGACCGAGGTTGCCGACGGCGTTGTCCACCTCGTGCTCGAGATCGAGCCGACCACCTCGTCACGGGCTGTGTCCGCGAGCCGCGAGCACCGCGCCGAGGCGCGTTCGGTCGAACGACTGCTGACGGCACGATCAGTGGCGGTCATCGGCGCCAGCCGTGATCCCGCGTCGGTAGGGTCAACGCTGCTCCGCAACCTGGTCGCAGGAGGGTTCACTGGCCAGATCTACGCGGTGAACCCCCATGCCGACGGACTTCTCCAGGGCGTTCCGACGTACGCCTCAGTGGCTCTGCTTCCCGAAAATGTTGATCTCGCCCTGGTGGCGACCCCCGCGGACACCTTGCTGACTGTCGTCAACGACTGTGCGGCCAAGGGTGTGCACGCCCTGGTGGTGGTCTCCGGTGGATTCGCCGAGACCGGGGAGGAGGGTCGGGCTCTCCAGGGCCAGCTCGTCCAGCAGGCGCACGCTGCCGGCATGCGAGTCGTCGGGCCGAACTGTCTCGGTTTGATCAACACCGACCCGGACATCTCCCTCAACGCGTCGCTCTCCTCGGTGATGCCGGCCCGTGGCTGCGTCGGGTTCTTCAGTCAGTCGGGCGCCCTCGGGAGCGCGTTGCTTGAGGCGCTCGTCCGGCGCGGTCTCGGGGTGTCGTCGTTCGTGTCCGCCGGTAATCGCGCGGATGTCAGCGGGAACGACCTCCTGCAGTACTGGGAGCAGGACGAAGCCACCGACATCGTCTTGCTCTACCTCGAGTCCATCGGCAACCCGCGCAAGTTCAGCCGGATCGCCAGACGTACCTCGCGGAGCAAGCCCATCGTCGCGGTGAAGTCCGGGCGGTCCAGCCAGGGGATCCCGCTCGGTCATCGGGTCCGCTCGACGGCACTCCCTTCCGCCGCAGTGGACGAGATGTTCCGGCAGTCGGGCGTGATCCAAGTCGACAGCTTGGCCGCCATGTTCGACGTGGCGATGGTGCTGACCTTCCAACCCTTGCCGGCTGGGCGCCGGGTCCGGGTCGTGGGCAACTCTGACGCCCTCGCAGTCCTCGCCGCAGATGCTTGCTCCAGCCACGGCCTCGAGGTGGTGGGTGAGTTGCAGGCCCTCGGCCCGAGCGCCTCGGCCGAACAGTTCGGTCGGGCGCTCGCCGCCGCGGTGGACGATCCGGACGTCGACTCGGTGATCGTCTTGTTCGCTCCGCCGCTTGGTGACTCGGGCGCGGAGGTCGCCGACCAGATCTCCACGATCTCGCGCCGGACGACCAAGCCGATGGTGGCCACCGTGCTTGCCGTCGAGGGTATGAGCGAACTGTTGCGCCACGTGAACCCTGATGGGCTCCCGATCCTCGGGTCGGTCCCGACCTTCGGCCTCGTGGAAGACGCAGTCGGTGCGCTGGCGGCCGCCGCCGACTACGCCCAATGGCGTCGGCGGCCGGAGGGAGAGGTTCCCGTCCTTGTCGATATCGACCGAGTCGGCGCTCGCGACATCGTGGACCGGGTGATGGATGCGAACTCGGACGGCGGAACTCTCGAGGGTCCAGATCTGACCCAACTGCTCGCCTGCTACGGCATTCGGTTGTGGCCGACCGCTTCGGTGCGCACTGTGGAGGAGGCCCTTGAAGCCGCCGACCGGCTCCGGTACCCGGTGGTGCTCAAGGCAAACGCTCCAACCCTGGCTCACCGGATCGATCTGGGCGGCGTCAGACTCGACCTCCCCAACGAAGGCGCCCTCCGTCGGGCTTTCGACGCCATGGCCGATGATTTCGGGCCGGAAGTCGTCGAGTCACTCGACGTCCAACACATGGCTCACCGGGGTGTGACTTGTGTCGTCGGTGCGAGTGAGGACGCGCTCTTCGGTCCGGTCGTCTCTTTTGGCGTCGGCGGGGTGGTTGCAGAGCTTGTCGAGGACCGCGGCTACCGCATTCCTCCGGTCTCCGATCTGGATGCCTACGAACTCGTCCGCGCCCCCCGGGCATCGCCGCTGCTGCTGGGCCATCGAGGAGCACCGGCGGTCGACACCCATGAGCTTGAGGATCTCATCGTCCGGGTCGCCCAGCTCTGTGATGACCTTCCCGAACTGGTCGATCTGGAGCTAGACCCTGTCGTTGCTGCAACGATCGGCGCGGCCGTACTGGGCGCCACCGCTCGGGTCGCCCCCGTAGCGCTGCGGACAGACACGAACGAACGCCGCCTGCCGACCGGGTGATCCGCCGGGGAAACTCAATCGCTGCCGGTCGGGGCTTCCCGGTACCTTCGGTGGGCTATGGCTGCCATCCTCGGCTCGCTCCTGCGCCGCACTCCCAGGGCTGAACGTCCCCCGCCGCCCCCTCCTTTCCCATGGTTGACCCGGCGGTTGCTGCTCGCGACGTTCTGTGGCTCTCTTGGTACGGGTCTTGTACTGCCGTTCCTCGTCGTCTACCTCGCCCAAGTTCGGGGCATGTCGACGACCGTCGGTGGGCTGGTGCTCGCCTGGACGGCGCTGCTGGGCTTCGGGCTCACGCCCGTCGGCGGCTGGTTCATCGACCACATCGGCCCCCGCCCGGTGATGATCTTCGGGTTGTCGGTTGAGGCCTTGTCCTCGGCCTGCTGGGCTTTCGTGCGCGAGCCATGGCAGGCCTTCGGAGTCGCGTCGTTGCTGGCCCTGGCTGGCGCCGGCTTGTGGTCTGCCGCCTCGACGCTGCTGTCCCGTTCGGTGGCCGAGGATCAAAGACAGCGAGTGTTCGGCGTGAACTTCCTCCTGCTCAATCTCGGGATCGGCGTCGGCGGTCTGGTGTCCGGACTGATCGTCGATGTTGCACGACCGATCACCTTCGAGTTTCTCTACCTGGCCAACGCCGTACTCATCCTGATCGGGCTGTCCGTCATCGTGACCCTTCGCGGGGTTGGTGGACCGATTCCGCCCGAGCCCGGAGCAGCACCCGATGGCGGCTATCGCGAGGTCCTGCGCGACCGGGCGCTTGTGCGGTTGGTCACCGTTTCGGTCGTGATGCTCACCTGCGGCTACGGCGCCATCGAGATCGGCTACCCAGTCTTCGCCACCACCGAGGCTGGCCTCAGCCCCAAGCTCGTGGCTTTTGGGTACGTCGGCAACACCGTGGCCATCGTGCTCGGCCAGATGTACGTGCTCCGCCTGATCGCTGGCCGTTCCCGCAGCCGACTGATGGCGTCCGTCGGGCTGATCTGGGCCGCAGCCTGGCTGTTGCTCGGGTTGGCCGTACCTCTGGAGGGCAGCGCTGCAGTTGCCGTGGCCCTGGCCTGCCCGGTGGTGTTCGCTCTTGGGGAGACGATCTGGCAGCCGGTCGTCCCCTCCATCGTCAACGACCTCGCCCCGGAGCAGCTTCGCGGACGCTACAACGCCATTGGCTCACTCTCGTGGAGCATCGCGGGGACGCTGGGGCCCGCCATGACCGGGATCCTCCTCGGTGCTGGCCTTGCGGGCGCGTGGGTCGGGATCGTCGTTGGCGGGTGTCTCTTGGCTGGGCTGGCCGCCCTTCGCCTCCGGAGCGTGCTGAGCCCGGCGGAGGACGGTCGGGTCCCTACGGGCGACGCTGAGGTGCGAGGATGACCGACGTGACCGAGACGGGGACCACCGACGACCTGCGAAGCGCTATCGAGCGTTCGGGCTACTACCCGGAACTCGTCGCCGAATCCCTGGCGACGGCAATGGCTGGGGAGCAGGCTCGAGCCTTCCTCGTCCATCACGAAGCCACCTTCGACCGCGACGAACTGCGGCGACACGTCACGGTCCTGATCCTCACACCCACCAGGCTGGTCGTGGCGCACACCGACGATCACCCGGCCGATGAGGCCAACCCGAAACCGACCGCGGTGACCACCACGGAGTCGGTGCCGATCGCCCGGCTCGGCTCGGTGATGGTCTCCCGAACGATCGCCGACCCAGCGACTTATCGCCCCGGCGGCCGACCATCCGACGTGGTCCTCACCCTCGGTTGGGGAGCAGTCAGCCGGCTAGACCTCGAGCCTGCAAGTTGTTCGGATCCTGAGTGCGAGGGGGATCACGGCTACACCGGTACGTCGACGGCCGATGACCTTTCGGTCCGGGTCAGTGAAGTGGGCGATGGCGCCGACAGTGTCGGACAGGCTCTCGCGTTCGCAGTGGCTGTCAACGCAGCCATCGCCGCAGTGCGCGCCTAACTGCTCGTGGCACCGCCGCCGAGTCTGGTCGAACCAGCGATCACGAAGCCGGCGTATGGCTCCGGCTCGCTGGCCGACTTGGTTCCCTCGGTGGCAGCCAACTTCGGACTCCCTGATGTCGTCGATGTCCTCGGGCTGCCATCTGCGTCGAAGGTGGTGCTCCTGCTCGTCGATGGTCTCGGCGCGGAGTCCCTCGGTGCCGTCGATCCCGCCTTCGCGCCCTGCCTGAGCGCCCTTGCGCTGGCCTCGCCGACCCTGACGACGGGCTTCCCGTCGACCACCTCGACGAGCATCACTTCACTTGCGACAGGGTTGCCCCCCGGCACGCACGGGGTGATGGGCTATCAGTTTCGGGTCGCCGGCCACGGCCTGTTGAATGCCCTGGCCTGGCCGGACTCTCTTGACCCAGGCGTCGTCCAACGTCATCCCAACCTGCTCGTTACGCTGGCACAGTCCGGGGTGTCCGTCAGCCACATCGGGCCCCGCGCCCACACCTTTAGCGGGCTCACGCGGGCCGCGATGGCGGGGACGACGTACACCGGAGCCGACTCCCCGGGGGAGAAAGTCGGTGCCGCGATGGCCGCCCTGCGGGTCAAGGGGCAGGCGCTGGTCAACGTCTATGTCAGCGAGCTGGACAACACCGGGCACCTGAACGGAGTTGATTCGGATGCCTGGCGTGCTCAGCTCGGCCACGTCGATCGGTTGGTGGAGCAGCTCCTCGCGGTTCTGCCCGAGGACGGGCTCCTCCTCGTGACGGGCGACCACGGCATGGTCGACGCCAGCGCAGAGTGGTCTGTGGACGTCGAGAACCGGCCCGAGCTTGCCGCCGGCGTCGAGTTGTTGGGCGGTGAGCCGCGGGCACGTCACGTCTATGCGGTCGACGGGGCCGAGGATGACGTCCTTCAGGCGTGGCGGGAGCAGCTGGCCGGGATCGCGTGGGTCAGGTCGCGCGAGGAGGCCATTGGGCAGGGATGGTTCGGCAGGGTCGAGGATGATGTGCGCGATCGGATCGGGGATGTCGTCGCCGCGTGCCATGCCCCCGGATCGATCTTGCTGGCCGGGCGTACCAACCCCCACGAGTCCATGCTCATCGGCCACCACGGTTCGCTGACCTCGCGCGAGGCGCTCGTGCCGTTGGTCGTCGCCGCGGCGCGGGACACGGGATGAGCAATGCTGATGGCTGAGCTCGTGTTCTTCACCGGGACCATGGACTGCGGCAAGTCGACGCTTGCGCTCCAGACCGACCACAATCACTCCGCTCGCGGGCGGATCGGGCTTATTCTCACGTCGCGGGACCGGGCGGGCGAGGCGAGGTTGTCCAGCCGACTGGGACTCGCCGTCCCCGCGATCGAGGTTCGTGCCGACGCCTCGCTCTGGGAGGACGTCACTGCCCGGCTGCAGGGCGGCACCCGCATCGACTACCTGATCGCTGACGAGGCGCAGTTCTATACCCCTGCTCAGGTCGACGACATGGCCCGGATCGTTGATGAGCTCGAGGTCGACGTATTTGCCTTCGGCATCACCACAGACTTCAGGACCAGGCTTTTCCCTGGTTCCCAACGGCTGCTCGAACTCGCGGACCGGGTGCACCTGCTGCAGGTCGAAGCGTTGTGTTGGTGTGGTTCCCGGGCCACGCACAATGCGCGTACGGCCGATGGCGTCATGGTCGTCGAGGGCGAGCAGGTTGTTGTCGGCGACACCACTGACGCGGGCGACCCGCAGCCAGAAGTGGGCTACGAAGTCCTGTGCCGCGCCCATCACACACGCAGGATGACCGCGGCCGCCGCCCGGGCCGGACCTATAGACCCCGAGCCGCTGCCGTTCCACTAACTTATGGGGCGGGGTCAGTCCTTCGGGGTCGCTGGTCCGCCGAAGAGAATCTCGTCCCAGCTTGGTACTGAGGCGCGCTTGGAGGAGCGAGTAGGTCGGGCGCTGGTCGTCGGGCGCAAGGGGCTGTCCGCTTCAGGGACGGGAGCAGTCGGGTCGTCGTCCGAGCCGATGCCGGCCTCGGGCAGATCGCCGACGACATCGACGTCGACGTCGGCATCATCGAAGGCGTCGTAGGCGAGATCCTCCACGAGATCAGGGCCCTCATCCACATCGGGCACCGCGCTGAGACGCGGAAGCGCGGCCGGCTCTGGGGTTGCATTCTCCGTGGGGGGCTTCGCCGCGGTCGCCTTCGCGCGCCCACGCTGAGATCGAGAGGGCTCAGGCACCGCACGCTCATCCGCCGTCAACCAGCCGGCCTCCTCATCGTGCGGCTCCAGAGTCCGGCGCTGGTGGTCGAAGAGCCAGGTGGCTGAGCGCTCGCGACCGCCATGCAGATAGTCCAGGCGAACCGCCCAACGGCCGTCTTCTCGCCGCCGGGCGTCCCAGGTCAGGTCTTCGGGTTGGACGCCTCGGGTGGCCAATCGCTCGAGAACCAGTTCGCCGAGCGGGTGGGCCGAAGCGTCGGTGACCCGACGTACGTTGGTGTTCTTGGCCAACTCGGCGATGTGCCAGCGCTCTTGGAGCACCGGCCCCTCGAAGCGTCGGACCCGTTCGATCGGCACCTGCGCGGCGAGCGCGATCTCCTCCGAGGTCTGGCCAGCCCGGATACGGGCCTGGATCTCGCGCGGCGTCAACTGGTTCTCGAGCTCGATCTGCAACTGGCCAAGCCGGGCCCGATCGCCACGCAGTGCAGCGTGGACCCTCTCGTCCAGGGCGAGGGCGTACGGCGAGCCCTCAGGGCCTTCGAGCAGCATGCGGGACCCGTCGTCGCTGACGCCGAGAAGCCGGAGGGGTTCCACCCTGGGCGGTTGGCTGTCCATGCCGTCATTGCCTCTCGGTATGAGCGCGAGCCGGGTGATCTGCGCAGGTTCGTGCCGATCTGAGTGCTGCAGACCTGAGACTACGCAGTCTCACCGGCGCTTCCACGGCACAATCGCTCGACTAACCGACACAATGCCATGGATGGTTGACGAGGAGACCCGCGACGAACGGGTGCGGGTGAGCATCACCCAGGTGCTTGCCGGCGCCCTGGCGGCTATGGCCGGCAGCCTGGTTGCGAGCCGTCTGGGCATTGCCGGAACGATCATCGGAACCGCGGTCTTCTCGGTGATTGCGACCGTGCTCACGGCGATCAACATGAACTCGGTCACGCACGTTCGAGAGCGTGCTCGCACGGCCCGGCTCGCGGCGGCTCGGGCGCGAAGTGAGTCGGCGGGGAGCGTCGCCAGCGAGACGGTCGTCGAAGCATCGCTGGAGGCCGTGGAGAGCGCCGCCGACGAGGAGGCTGACCGGGCAGATCGCGAGGCGGAGGAACACGGCCGGTTCACCGTCGCCGATCGCCGTGGCTACCACTGGGGAGTGATCGCCGGTGTCTCAGCCCTCGTGTTCGTCTTCGCGATGGTCGGGATCACCCTGGTCGAAGGGATTACCGGGAAGGCCATCGCCTGCAGCTTCGGCCGAGACTGCGACGACCCAACAACCATTCCCCTACCCGGTCGACCCGAGCCATCGGCCACACCGTCGGTCAGCCCCTCACCGAGTGAAAGCCCCAGTGCCTCACCGACTGTCTCCGCGACGCCTACGCCATCCCCCACTCCGTCCGTGACTCCGAGCCGAACACCGACTCCGACCCCGACCCCGACCGCCACGCCGAGCCCCTCGGAAAGCGTGAGTATCGCGGCGTCGCCTTCACCGTGACCCCCCGAACCCTGTCGGACCTGCCGACGCCCGCGTTGCTCGTCGAACGGTCAGCGCTGGAGAGCAACCTCGACTTCATGGCTGCGGCCCTGCCGGGGGCTCGGATGCGCCCACACGTGAAGGCGCACAAGTGCACCACCCTCTCGCGACTCCAGCGCGACGCCGGGCACCCAGGCGTGACCGCGGCCACGATCAGGGAGTGTGAGGGGCTGGCTGAGGCAGGTCTGGGGACTGACATCCTGCTGGCGAATGAAGTAACCGATGCTCGCCGACTGGGTGCGCTGGTCGAGGCCGGGCACCGCATCACGTTGGCGGTGGACTCCGAAGCGACCATCGACGTGGCTGCGGCCGGTGGGGTTCGCGAAGTCGTCATCGATGTCTGCGTGGACTTGCCGCGTTGCGGTTGTTCGCCTGAGGACGCGGGTTGGTTGGCTGACCTGGCTCGGGCCCAGGGCCTCGAAGTTCGCGGCGTGATGGGCTACGAAGGCCACCTGATGCTGTGGGCTGACGCTGAGGAACGGCGTAGCCACGTTGAGGCGTGCATGGCGAAACTGCTCGCCGCTCATGATCTGGTCGGCGGTCCGCTCGTCACGGGTGCCGGCACGGGTACTTGGTCAGTGAACACCTGGGTCAACGAGGTGCAGGCCGGGTCCTACGCGCTGATGGACTCCGCGTACGCCAAGCTTGGGGACCTCCCCTTCCAGGTGGCCCTGACCATGCTGGGGACGGTGATCTCGGTCAACCGGGCGGGCGGTTGGGCGGTTGCCGATACTGGCCTGAAGGCACAAGGCATGGACCACGGGAACCCTGATGCCGAGTTCGGAGCCGAGTTCGCGCAGGTCTGGTTCCTGTCTGATGAGCATCTGACTTTTGCACCGAGTGAGCCGGCGGGGCAGAAGGTGGGCGACCGGGTGCGGTACGTCCCCGCGCACGTGGACCCGACCATCGCCTACCACGAACAACTGTGGCTGGTGGATGGTGACGAAGTCATCGAGCGGTGGCCGGTCGATCTCCGAGGGTGGTAGCCCGACACTCGGCGGACGCGGGTCCGTAGTCCGGACGCATCTGCGGATCTCCACGACGGCAGCCGTACTCTTGGCGTCGGGCCCGATCACCTCGGACCCGCCCTGAGCGAGGAGCGGTGAGGCCGGTGTCTGAGTCAGGCCTGGCGTCCTGGCTTCCGTTGCGCGAGGACCTGGTCGGTCGAACGCCCTACGGCGCACCGCAGCTCGACGTCCCGGTTCGGCTGAATGTCAACGAGAATCCTTACCCGCCGTCGGAGCAGCTCGTGGCCGATGTTGCTGTGGCGGTGGGCGAGGCAACGCGGGGATTGAACCGCTACCCCGACCGTGATGCGACGGGGCTGCGGCAAGCCCTGGCTGACTATCTGGCCGCCCGCGAGGACCACCTGACCGAGGTGTCGCACGTGTGGGCGGCGAACGGTTCCAACGAGGTCATGCTGCAACTCTTCCAGGCTTTCGGAGGGCCAGGGAGGACCGTGCTCGGCTTCGCCCCGACGTACTCGATGTATGCCGACTACGCCCGCACCACGGTGACTCGCTGGGTGACCGTCCCACGCGACGACGACTTCACCCTTGACGCCGGGACTGCCGTCGCAGCGGTCCGGGACCTCCAACCCGCGATCGTCCTCGTGACGTCCCCGAACAACCCGACGGGTACGGCGCTGCCCCTCGAGACAGTGGAAGCGCTGTGTGCTGCCGCGCCGGGGCTGGTGGTGATCGACGAGGCCTACGCCGAGTTTCGGCGGCCGGGTACGCCGAGCGCGTTGGTGCTCCTCGGCGAGCAACCGCGCCTGGTCGTGACGCGCACGATGAGCAAAGCGTTCGCGCTGGCGGGTGCCAGGATTGGCTACCTGGTGGCCGCGCCGGAGGTCGTTGACGCCGTACAACTCGTGCGGCTGCCCTATCACCTTTCAGCCACGTCGCAGGCAGTCGCGTGTGTCGCTCTGGCACACACCGAGGAGCTACAGGCTCAGCTGGCAGAGTTGCGCGACGAGCGTGACGCGTTGGTGCTATGGCTGCGCGAGGTCGGTTTGCAGGTTGCCGACAGCGACGCGAACTTCGTGCTGTTCGGCACCTTCGCGGACCGGCATGCGGTCTGGGACGGTTTGCTGGCGCACGGGGTATTGGTCAGGGAGACCGGGCCGGACGGGTGGTTGCGCGTGAGCGTCGGGACTCCCGAGGAGATGGCATCCTTTCGCAGCGCTTTGAACGATGTCCGCGCCCGCGGCATCGGCACTGATGACACACACGCCTCTGGCGTGGGGGAAGCGAGCCCGGCGTGAGCCGTATCGCCCGCGTTCAGCGGACTACGAAAGAGTCTGACGTCCTCGTCGAGCTCGACCTCGATGGCACCGGTGTCACCGACATTGAAACCGGCGTCCCGTTTTTCGACCACATGCTCGCCCAGCTAGGCCGCCATGGCGGTTTCGACTTGACTGTCCGCACGACGGGCGACCTCGAAGTGGACGCGCATCACACGGTTGAAGACACCTCGCTGGCTTTCGGTCAAGCCTTGCGTGAGGCCCTGGGCGACAAGGCGGGCATCCGGCGCTTCGGCGACGCCCTCGTCCCCCTGGACGAAACGTTGTGCCAGGCAGCGGTCGACCTGTCCGGACGGCCGTACGTCGTGCACGTCGAGCCTGACCTAGTCGAGCTGATCGGCAGCTATGACACCTCGCTGACGCGCCACATCTGGGAGTCGATCAGTGCATCAGCCCAGATTTGCCTGCATGTGCGGGTGCTAGCCGGTCGCAACGCCCACCACATCGTTGAAGCTCAGTTCAAGTCCGTCGCTCGGGCGATGCGCGATGCGGTTGCCCTGGACTCCCGCGTCGTGGGAGTCCCGTCAACCAAGGGCACGCTCTCGTCGTGACACATCCGACGGTCGTGGTCCTCGACTACGGCTCAGGCAACCTGCGTTCGGCCGAACGGGCGCTCGCACGGGCCGGCGCAGAGGTCACAGTCACGGCTGACCGAAGGGCTGCCGAGGATGCGGATGGTCTCGTGGTGCCGGGTGTCGGCGCCTTCGCTGCCTGCATGGCTGGGCTGCGGGATGTGCAGGGTCCTGAGCTCATCGGTCGGCGCCTGGCTGGAGACCGTCCCGTGCTGGGAATCTGCGTCGGCATGCAGGTGCTGTTCTCCCTGGGGGTCGAGCACGGGGTGGAGACCCAGGGCTGCGCCGAGTGGCCAGGAACTGTCGAGCGTCTCGACGCCCCGGTACTGCCCCATATCGGTTGGAACACTGTCGAGGCGCCTGCCGGTTCGCGGTTGTTTGAGGGCGTGGCGGGGGAGCGGTTCTACTTCGTGCACAGCTATGGCGTGCGCCGGTGGGAGCTTCCCGATCCTGAACGCGGCGCACCGCCCGCCGTCACGTGGGCCACGCATCATGACCGGTTTGTGGCCGCGGTGGAGAACGGGCCGCTCGCTGCGACGCAGTTTCACCCGGAGAAGTCCGGGGATGCCGGGGGGCACCTGCTGGCCACCTGGGTGCGGAGCCTCGGATGACCCGCCGAACCGCCGCACAACGGCGTCGTGTGCGCAACCTGCGGGTTGTCGCGTGGGTGATATTGGTCGCTGTCCTGGCGTTCGCGGTCAGTCGTTTCCTCCGGCTCCCCGGCTGGGGGCAGGTCTCCATCGTCGGTGGGCTGGTCCTGCTCGCATTGGCGTGGTTCCTGTTCAGCCGCCGCCAGGACATCGCCGAGGAGATGGACCGGATCAGGGACGACGAGTGAACCGAGCCGAGCGCGGCGGGAACAGTCGATGAGCAAGGAACGGGCGGTCCGGCGGGCGCAACGAGACGCGGAGCGTCAAGCTGCCGCGATCAAGCGCGCCCGTACGGCGAAGCGCCAGGACCAGGCCCACGCCCGACGTGAGCGCGTGGCTGTTCCGGCGCGTCGGTTGTCTTCCCGGGTGCGACGAACCTCGGTCGCCTTCGGCCGTCGTTCGCGCGCGCAGCGCACGGTGCTCCTGGGCACGGTCCTCGTGCTGGTGGCCGGGCTCGTGCTCGCCCCGACCTGGGGCGCCCGGATCGCTCTTGTCGGGTTCACGGTGCTCTTGTTCCCGGTCGCTTGGACGCTGGCGTCCGGTCGGCATTGACGCTGGCGAGTGAGCGGCTCGTTCCGGGCCTAGGCTCTCGACCGTGAGTCACTTGGAGTTGTTGCCGGCGGTCGACGTCGCCGACGGCCAAGCCGTCCGCCTCGTGCAAGGTGCTGCGGGGAGCGAGACTTCCTATGGAGATCCGCTGGCCGCGGCCCTCGCCTGGCAGCAGGCAGGGACGGAGTGGATCCACCTGGTGGATCTCGATGCGGCGTTCGGACGCGGCTCAAATCGCGAGCTGCTGGCGTCGGTGATCGAGCGACTGGACGTGGCGGTCGAGTTGTCCGGCGGCATCCGCGACGACGCCTCGCTTGCAGCGGCCTTGGGAACCGGCTGTCGTCGGGTCAACCTGGGCACCGCAGCGCTAGAGGACCCTGAGTGGTGCCGGCAGGTGATCGCTGAGCATGGGGACCGGATCGCGGTGGGACTCGACGTGCGTGGAACGACCTTGGCTGCTCGCGGCTGGACCGAGGAGGGCGGCGACCTCTGGGAGGTGCTCGAGCGGCTCGAACGCGATGGCTGCGCACGCTACGTCGTCACTGACGTGACCAAGGATGGCACCTTGCAGGGTCCGAACCTGGATCTCCTTCGCGCAGTGTGCGAGCGGACCGATCGGCCTGTGGTTGCCTCCGGAGGGATCTCCTCTCTCGCCGACCTGGAGGCCTTGTCGGCCCTCGTGCCGCTCGGGGTCGAGGGTGCGATCATCGGCAAAGCCCTCTACGCCGGGGCTTTCACTCTCGTCGAGGCACTGGCGGCCACTCGTGGCTGACGTCGAGCGTCTCGGTAGCGGAGGTCCATGGGAAGACGTGGTCGGCTACTCGCGTGTCGTCCGCGTCGGAGACCTCGCGTGGACCGCCGGTTGCACCTCGACCGTGGACGGAGTGGTTCAGCACCCCAATGACGCGTTTGCCCAGACCATCGTGGCCTTCGAAGTCGCTCTGTTTGCGTTGGCTCGCGTGGGGTTCGACAAAGGGGACGTCGTTCAGAGCCGAATGTTCTTGCTGGACGTTGACGACGCCAAGGCGGTGGGACGAGCGCACGCCGAACTGTTCTCAGATGTCAGGCCTGCCGCGACCTTGCTCGTGGTCGCTGGCTTTGCCGACCCGGCCATGCTCGTCGAGGTCGAATTGGTCGCGGCCCGACCCTCGCCGGCCGCAACCGGGTAGCGGCGCCTCAAAACGGCGGGGTGTCTTCGGGTCTGGGTGGTGGATCGGGTTTGGGTGGGCCGGGTGGTTCGGGGCCTTCGTGGCTGTTGATGTCGCCGACTTGGATGCGTCGACCGGTGGGGGTGGTCCAGGTGAGGCGTCCGTCGCCGTGGTTGGTGAGGTGCCAGCCGGGGGCTTGGTGTTTGAGGTGGTGGTGGTGCACGCACAGGGGGGCGAGGTTGCAGATGCAGGTGGGTCCTTCGGGGTAGCGCAGGGTGTGGTCGAGCTCGCACTTCCTGGAGGGGCGGGCGCAGCCGGGGAAGACACAGACGCGGTGCCGGATGCGGAGCAGGTTCTTGAGTCGCTCGGGTGGGGCGTCGGGGCCGGGGCCTTCGGCGTTGTGCGTGTCAGTTCCGGGGCAGGGTTGCTCGACTGCGATCGCACCGTCCACGGTCCCGGCGGTGTGTTCGGCGAGGTTGAGGAGGTCGCGCAGGGTGTCAGCGGTGACCAGTCCGAGGCCGGCGATCTCACCTGGCAGCCCGTCGGTGTCGTCCGGCCCGCCCGGCCCTGAACTACCGGGGCCGCCGGATCCACCTGGGCCGCGTCGTCCATCGATGATGACGTGGACGTGGACAGGGGCGGGAGGCGCGATGGTCCCATCGGTCTTGATGGCCGTGCCGAGGAGGAGGTCGACGAGCACATCCGCTCGTTTGGCGTCCATGCTGCGCGGGTCGGTCACGCCGTCGGGGTCGCCGTCGAGGTGGGCGGGGAGGTCGTGGGCGAGGGTGTTGAGGTGTTCGTACGCTGCGAGGGCTGCTGCGGCGGGGAGGTGGGCGGTGAGCCAGGCCATCCCATCAACGGGAGGCTCGAGGTGCACGGACCGGTCGTTCTTGGCTTTGGCTTCGCGCTTCTTGGTGGCGGCGGGGTCCAGGCGTTGGGCGAGGTCGCGCGAGAGGCGCCCGAGGTAGGCGGGGGTGGCTTTGGAGCTGACCGCGATCACTTCCTGGGTGGTCAAGGCGCTCAGGGTGGTGGGGTCGGCGGTGCCGAGGTCGTCAAGGACGGGTCGCCCGGCCCGGTCGAGTAGGCGCCGTTCCAGGGGGGCGCACAGCGAGGGGTCCAGCAATGCGGTGGTGTCCAGCACCTTCAGGACCGCGGGAACGGTCAGGCACCCAGCGGAGAGGGCGAGCAGTAGTTGGGGGTGGCGGTGGGTCAACGCATCAGCCTCAGCAACCCGGCGACACGCGGTCCAGCGGGAGACCCCGGTGGACACCGCGATCTCATCCACGGCATACGCCGATAGACCGTCTTCGTCGGGGGCACCGGAAGGATCAGGCCTGCGGCGGGCGAGCTCGTTGATCAGCTCATACCCACGTGCCGCGGACCATCGGGTGAGGCGCTCCAGCCGGGCTGCCTCGGCGACGATCGCCTCATCAGACCAATCGGTGAGTGGGTTGCCGGTGTTGGCCTCCGCTCGGGCTTCGGCGGCCAAGGCTGCGTCGGTGAGTTCGGCGAGGAGTGCATCCATCCCGGGATCGGGGACGTCTTCCTCGGCGAGCAGCGCACGCAGCTCCGCATCCAGTTCGGCATCGAGTTCGTCACCGAAGGGGTAGTACCCGACAGGGGCGCCGTAGCCGTCATCGATGGTGGAGGTCAGGGCGCAGGCCCAGGATGCCTCCCAGTCCAGGTCAGTGAGGTCACACGTGCTCGCCTCGGGGCACGGGTCCCGGAGGTCGGAGCGCGATGTGAACATATGACTGATTCTAGAACACGGCACCGACAGAACGCAAGGGGTTTGTGGAACGAATCTTCAATAACCCCAACGAGTTCTCTCACAGCAGAACTCGCCGGGCCTGGCCAGATGATATGAGCATGGCGCCCTCGAATGAGTGTTGAACCACTGCATAGAACCAGCAAAGGAGCTGGTCACGATTGGGTTGATAGTGAGGGATCGGCTCCCGAGACGGCCTCTGGCGTGGGATTGTCTGCTCGCCTGATCACGGGCCGGCCGGCGACTTGGAGGAGTCATGCGGGGTTTTGTGCAACGGCATCGATGGACCCTTGTCCTCGGGACGGCGCTCCTGGTGGCCGCCTCGTCGAACTCCCTGGCCAGTCAGGCGGCATTGACGAGCCCGCGCACCTACGGGGCCGACGCGCAGCACCCCGAGGTCGGAGCGACTTCGTTGAACGTCATGACGTTCAACATCTGGCTCGGTGGCGGGCTTGTCGACTTCGCCAAGGTCATCGAGGTCATCACCAAGTCCGACGCCGACATCGTGGGGCTGCAGGAGGCGGCGGGACACACCGCAGAGATCGCGCAGCGGCTGGGGTGGTACGCCGAACCGCGGATGCATGTGATCTCGCGCTACCCGATCATCGCGCCGCCCGCCGGGAAGGGCGCCTACGTTTACGTGCAGGTCGCCCCTGGGCAGGTCGTGGCTGTCGGCAACGTCCACCTCCCATCCAGCCCGTACGGCCCCGAGCTGGTCCGAGACGGCGAGTCGTTGGCCGACGTTCTGGCCAACGAGGAAGAGACCCGTCTCTCGGCCCTTGATTCATTGCTGCCGGTCTGGAAGAAGCTGATCGCGAACGGCACTCCGCTGTTCCTGACCGGTGACTTCAACGCCCCATCCCACCGGGACTGGACGGCTGCGACCGTCGGTGCCCTGCCACACATGAAGTACCCGGTCCAGTGGCCGGTCAGCCTCGCCGTGGAGAAGGTCGGGTTCGTCGACACTTTCCGTGCTGCCAACCCGGACCCGCTGGTTGACCCTGGTCGCACCTGGACCTACGGATATCCGTACCCGCGGATCCGACCCGACGAGGTCGTGGATCGCATCGACTTGGTCTACGCGTCGAAAGGGAGCAAGGTCACCGGGAGCCGGGTTGTTGGTGAGGCCGGGACCCCCGACGTCGACATCTCCGTAACGCCGTACCCATCGGACCACCGCGCGGTCGTGTCGACAGTCCTCGTCGACCCAGTGGAGCCGCCCCCCTTCGTAGCTGTAGAAGAGGCCAGGGTCGAGCGTGGCGATCCCTTCGGGGTCCGTTACCGATCGCCGGGCGGCGAAGACACCGACCGGCTGGTCGTGGTCAAGTCCGGCAGGTCTGCCGCCAATGGCAGGGGGATCATGTGGCTGCCGCCCATGGAGGCCAGCTTCTATGGTCAGGTCCTGTTTGGGAGTGGGAATCTCTCCCCGGGGGCTTACGACGTGGTCCTGCTGACCAAGAGAGACAAAGAGGTGTCGCGCTCGCCGTTCTGGGTGGTGGCCCCGGATGCACGGCCTGCTGTGTCCGTGAAGAAGACCATTGCGCAAGGCAAGCCGATTACCTTGACCTGGAATGCGGCGCCGGCGGAGCGTTTCGACTGGGTGGCCATCTATCCGGCAGGTGAGCTCGACCTCTACAACGCCTACCTCGCCTTCGCCTACACCGAGTCGACGGTCCAGGGCAGATACACCTTTGGCCGGGCCGACCTCGGCAAGGCCATGCTGCCGCCGGGGAACTACATCGCGATGCTCGCCAGCGACGACCACTACATCCCGCTCTCGACCATGAGCTTCCGGGTCACCAAGAACTGAGGTTGGGTGCTCGGGCGGCGTGGCCAACGACCTACGCTGACCCGGTGCCCGTAGCCATCCGCGTGATTCCCTGCCTCGACGTCGATCAGGGCCGGGTGGTCAAGGGCGTGAACTTCGTGGATCTTCGGGACGCGGGTGACCCCGTGGAGCTTGCGAAGGCGTACGACGTCGAGGGTGCCGACGAATTGGTCTTCCTGGACATCACTGCGAGCAGCGGCGATCGGGCGACGACCTACGACATCGTGAGTCGCACCGCCGAGCAGGTCTTCATCCCACTCACCGTCGGAGGTGGGGTGCGATCGGTGGAGGACGTCGACCGCCTGTTGAGGGCGGGCGCAGACAAGGTGGGGATCAACACTGCTGCCTTGGCGCGCCCGGCCCTGGTCGCCGAGATCGCCGACCGGTTCGGAGCGCAGGTCCTGGTGCTGTCGGTGGATGCCCGCCGATGCCCGGTAGGTGTCTTCACGGAAAGCGGTTTTGAGGTGACCACCCATGGCGGGCGTCGAGGGACGGGTGTCGATGCTGTTGCGTGGGCTGCCGAGAGCGCCCGCTTGGGAGCGGGGGAGATCCTGCTCAACTCCATGGATGCCGACGGGACCAAGGACGGGTACGACCTCGAGCTGATCCGGGCCGTACGTGCCGTTGTCGCTGTGCCCGTGATCGCGAGTGGTGGCGCTGGCCGGGTCGAGGACTTCGCGCCAGCGGTCGAGGCGGGAGCTGCCGCGGTTCTCGCGGCGAGTGTCTTCCACTTCGGAGAGCTGCGGATCGCCGAGGTCAAGGCTGGCTTGGACGCCGCGGGCTACCCCGTGCGCTGACTGTCGAGGTGGCTGCTGGGGTCGCTGACCTCAGACGCTGAAGGACGTACCGCTGAAGACCGCGACGTCGTCCGGATCGCCGAGGATCTCAACGTGGGCGTGGTCGCCTCGTCCGAACGCCTGCAGGATCAGCTCCACGGGTTCG